>JANQRM010000540.1 GCA_028284565.1 Anaerolineae bacterium
CTTCCACACCACCTGAAGCCACACCTATCGGGGAAGTGAAAGACATCCCCCCAGCTGAAAGCCCACCAGAACCAGCCCCTATCTCAGCTGCAGAAGCGATTGATTCAGCGAAAGCCGATACGCAAGAAAAAGAAGCTGTCTTACCTGCTGGTGATGCCCAGCCTGAGATTGAACCCTCGCCACCTGCAGAACCAGAACCTATCAATCTGGAAGATACCTCAGAAATTAGTGTGTTTGATGTCTTCGGCTTAACAAAACCCAGTGAAACCCAAGAAATGCGCGCGATTCAAATGGACGCGATTGACGAGCAAGGCGATTCCGAGCCAACCGACGATGAACCACTTGCAATCGAAGCACAGCCTTCAGAACCGGCTCCAGTGATTATTTATGCACAATCAAGAGGCTTGCGCTATCGACTGCGCCATCAACAAATTCGTCTGCGCCGACGGATTCAAAAAAGCACCCGCGGTTGAGTGCTTTGGGGTGGATGAAGGGACTTGAACCCTCAACCGCCTGAACCACAATCAGGTGCTCTGCCATTGAGCTACATCCACCATATCACACTCAGTATACGAGATTTTATTTTGAAACGCTAGAGTCTTTTTGACACATGAGCGATGAACATGCCCAAATATCCCCTTCAAGTTAAATCACAATCTTATGAAATCACATCTTCTTTTGATACGCCCTTGCTCAATGTAATCAGACATCAACTCGGACTCAAGAGTGCGAAATATTAAGGTCAGTTTCTTGGCGACTCTTGGCAATTATGTTTTTATCAAGCAAATGCTCACCCTTTAGCGCCACAATAAGTTGTGCTTGACTATTCGAGCAAGCGACTTCCACAAACTCAACATGAAAACCATAGCCTTCAAAGTAACTCAATGCTGAGGGACTTTGTTGGCCTTCCTTGCTTTGTCCGGTAATACGATATAACCAATCTAAGAAGGGTTTGATAACCCCTTTCCCCGTCAAAATCCCATTCAGAACCACAACGAATACCCCATCCACTTGCAGGACACGATAAACCTCGTTAATAGTTTCAGGAGCAATAATAAAGTCTGTCGGAAAAGTACTCACCACAGCCGAAAATGACGAATTTGCAAAAGGCAATTGTTGAGCTTGCCCACGTGCAAGTTGAGAAGTGATATTTTTCTTTTGAAGTTTGCGAGTTGTAATCTTCCCCATATAAGGAGACAAATCATAGCCAATTGAATGATAACCCCGTTCACTCAGGTCGATTTGCAGATTGCCTGTACCGTGTGCCAGTTCTAAGACTGTATCGGTGGTTTTGGGGAGATAATCAAAAGTCGTCCGTTGCCAGCATCGCCATTGCCCAAGCGACACAACGCGACTCACGAAATCATATGTCCACGCCATCTCGTAATACAGCAGACGAAATCCAAAGCGAACCAGCTTCCACCAGAGTTGCCTCAGCATCTAGGATTTAAGAGCCTTCAAGATGACATCCGGGGTATCCGTTATCAGTCCATCCACGCCCAAATCACGAAATTCAACCGCTTGTTGTGGGTCATTCACCGTCCACACATTCACGAAATAACCCCGTTTCTTCGCCCACAGCATCATATCTGCGTTGATTGACTCGTGGTACGGATGTCGTGCTTCATGCGAGTCTGGACTCATCAAATTAGAAGTGGACATATTGGGCATATATAGAAAGCCAATGGGGATATTTGGCGCAATTTCACGAAAACGTTGCAGGGTCAATGGATTAAACGAGGACAAAATCACGCGTTCCTCCATCCCATGTCGCGTAATACAATCGGCTACCACTTGCTCCACACCGTCCGTATCCGGTGATTGCGCTTTAATCTCAACGTTGATAATTAACTTCTTCCCAACTGCTTCAAATACCTCATCCAAAGTTGGGATTCTCACTCCAGCGAATGACTCATCGAACCAACTCCCAGCGTCAAGGGATTTCAATTCATCCAACGTCATATCGACCACTCGTCCCGATCCATCTGTCGAGCCATCTACAGTAAAGTCATGCACAATAACCGGATGCCCATCTCTTGAGCGATGCACATCCAATTCAATCCCATGCGCCCCCTGTTCCCAAGCCAGCTCAAAAGCGGGCAACGTATTCATGGGTGCATAGGCTTTTGCACCACGATGCCCAAACACCAGAGTTTGCCCGTGATACATTTGTTGGAGGATGTCTTTTGGTGTCATGACCACTCCCCTCAATTAGTCAATACGGATTTGCAGAACGCCATCTTGCACACGAGTAGGATAAATCGGCACGTCAATTGGTGCGACCCCTATTGTCAATGCCTTGCCATCACGTATATCAAAGCGCGCCCCATGTCGTGGACAAATCACTTCATGACCCTTTAGCTCACCTTCGGCTAAGGGTCCACCATCATGCGTACACAAATCTGCCACGGCATAATAGCGATTATCTACATTAAACACCGCAATCCACTTGTTGCCGATACCAAATACTTCACGATCCAAATGCCCAATTTCATCAGCTCGGCAGACCGTCACCCATTCCATTAGTCGGCTTCCTCGTCTTCAATCAGTTCCCATTGTTCCATGCCCAATGAACCCACAATCAGCACTTTCAACGACAACAAAGCACACTTCACACGGTTAATCGTCAATGGGATGCCAATCATATCGAGGATTTCATGCTTATCAATTCTCTTGGCTTCCTCTAGCGACATACCAATCAATTCTTCACCTAACATCGAAGCCGATGCTTGACTAATCGCACAGCCTTCCCCATCCCAACCAATCGCCGTGATGATGTTGTTGTCATCCAATTGCAAAGTCAACCGAAGTCGGTCTCCACACAGAGGGTTCTTCTCTTCATGGTCTAAATCATTCGGGTCTAGCAAGCCCCAATTACGCTGATGCTTAGCATGGTCAAGAATCATCTCGCGGTACATATCATCCATAAATTACTCTACCCCTAAAGATTAAACAGAATCCCAATTTTCAAGAAGGAAATGATAGAGATCAAACAAATCACATTTCATGAGTCTTTAGCACTCTACAAAATACTCTCTGTGTCCTTTGCGTCCTCTGTGGTTCAAATTATGCAAAGGTTGTCTTCGCTCGGTAAATTGCGTCAATTAGTTTATCAACTTCGGAAGGCGTATTGTAGAGATAAAAACTGGCTCGCGCTGTCGCATTCACTTGTAGATAATCGTGCAATGGCATCGTGCAATGATGTCCTGCGCGTACCGCAATGCCCGAAGAGTCCAAAATTTGTGCCACATCATGCGCGTGAATCCCATCTACAGAGAATGCCGCCACCGCCCCTTTCTGATGCGCGTCGGGTCCATACACCGTCACCCCCGATACTTCTGCCAATCGCTCTAAGGCGTATTCCGTCATCGCTTGCTCATGTGCATGAATCTTATCCATGCCAATATTCGATAGATAATCCACGGCATACCCCAAGCCAATCGCTTCCGCGATACTCGGTGTCCCCGCTTCAAACTTATAGGGTAAATCATTCCATGTACTGCCATCAAGCGTCACACGCGAAATCATATCGCCGCCACCCATCCATGGTGGCATTTCATGTAGTAAATCCCGTTTTCCATAGAGGATACCA
>JANQRM010000558.1 GCA_028284565.1 Anaerolineae bacterium
CCAACCGTAAAGAAGGATTGAATGTGCAACAGTTCATATGAAAGACGAACCACCTTCGAGGCACTGAGTTCCGTGATGCCATATTCGTCCATGAATAGTTCCGCATCATCAGCATCCAATTGTGCCAGTTCTGCTTCTAATGCACCTTGCAAACCAATCACAGCGGTATACGGGTGCGAATAATCCAGCATCTTATCAACATCAACCACATCATCACCCATATTTAGAACAACAAGGACAGGCTTCATCGTCAAAAAGCCAAATCCACGAAGTTGTTTGATTTCTTCAGATGACAAATTCAGTTCACGGAGGGGCTTGTCTTGTTCCAGATGGGCTTTGAGACGTTCCATTAACGGCACTTCGTCTTGGACGGATTTATCCACACGTTTACCTTTGAGTTTGATTTCATTTTCTAGGCGTTCTAGGCGAGTTTCAACCGTGACCAAATCGACGAGCAGGAATTCACTATCGAGTGTGGCAATATCCCGTTGGGGGTTGATGTCACCAGGTGGATGAGGAACACGATCATTTTCAAAAGCACGAACGACATGCAAAAAGCCATCGACTTCTGCCAATTGGTTACGCAAAGGACCTGCTAGACTTTCGTTGATTCCTTTATCAAGTCCACCAATATCAGCATAGGTAACTTGGGCATAAATCGTCTTTTCTGGCTTGTACATGGCACTGAGTAGGTCGATGCGTGTATCAGGTACATTGATGGTTGCTGTGTTGACTTCAAATTGTCCGCTGGAAACACCACTGGTTTCATAATTGCCACGAGTGAGGGCGTTAAAAATCGTCGTTTTGCCACTATTCGGCAATCCGATAATGCCAAGTTTCATGAAGCTACTTCCTAGTTGGTTGCGTAATTCATCATGGGGGACAGTATACGGGAAAAGGAGAGAAGTAACGAGTGATGAGTTACGAGTAATGAGTAAGTATGCACGGTTGCGAGATAGAAAAGTAATAGATGAAACGCTATTTGGAGATGAATGAAAGGTTAGAAAATGAGATGCGTGATAAACAGACAATAACAGGGAAACTTGGGTAATTTTTGGGATATGTTTGGTTTGCAAAGGGTTGTCTTACGTCGGTTTTGTTAGAAGTTGGTACGAGTTTGGTTGGTTTGAATACAATCATTATCGTTATCAAAATAAAGGGAGACATATTCTTCACAGACTAGCCAGTATGTCTATTCTTTTTGAAAAGCTAATTATTATGCGGATATACTGACAGGGGGTGAGCAAATTGTTGCTACTTTAGACTGTTGACCTTTGATTGATGTGAGATAGTAAACCACGATGTCTTTTGTCTCTGTTGAATATTTGGTGTTTTTTGCTGTCGTCTGTGCGATTTACTTTCGGCTGTCTCATCGTTTGCGTTGGGGCTGGTTGTTGATTGCGAGTTATTATTTTTATTCTGCATGGAACGCTTCATATTTAATTTTGATCATTTTTTCAACTTTTGTGGATTATCTGGTTGGCTTGCAATTGGGGCGGACGAGTCCCGAATTTAAGCACAAACGACGCTTGTTGCTGGCAATTAGTATCGCAATGAATTTGGGAGTCTTGTTCGTATTCAAATACTTCAACTTCTTTGCTGAATCAATTGAAGCCACCCTCCAACTCTTGAATCTGCCTTATCTGATCCCGCATCTTAATGTCTTGTTGCCTGTGGGGATTTCATTTTATACCTTTCAATCCATGTCTTATACAATTGATGTCTATAAACAAGAACTCGAAGTCGAGCATCATCTGGGCATCTTCGCCACATTCATTTCCTTCTTTCCTCAGCTTGTGGCAGGACCGATTGAGCGTGCGAGCAATATGCTTTCGCAATTCCGCAATCCAGGAACGATTGATTATGAGCGTGTGACATCTGGATTAAAAATTATTGCATGGGGTATGTTTAAAAAAGCTGTTATTGCAGACCGTGTGGCTGGTGTTGTCAATCAGGTTTATAGTGATCCAACTGAATTCTCTGCCTTTCAATTGTTCATTGCAACGTTCTTTTTTTCCATTCAAATTTATTGCGACTTTTCTGGGTATTCAGACATTGCCATTGGCAGTGCCAAAATCTTAGGGTTCAAGCTGATGGACAATTTCCGCCAACCCTACTTTTCGCGTAACATCTTTGAGTTTTGGCGACGCTGGCATATTTCTTTATCGACTTGGTTTCGGGATTATCTGTATATTCCGCTTGGCGGGAGTAAGGTATCAAAACGTCGTTGGCAATTTAATTTGTTCATTGTCTTTCTGGTCAGCGGATTATGGCATGGTGCAAATTGGACGTTTGTCATTTGGGGAGCGTTACATGGAGCCTATTTGATTGGGAGCATTCATCTGGGTAAACCTCTCCAATCGGTTGCAAATTGGACACAACTAAGCAAAAGTCGGTGGTTGCTACCGTCGTTCCAAATTCTGTTGACATTTAGCTTGGTTGTGTTTGCATGGTTGTTCTTTCGCGCTAATTCGCTGGACGATGCGATGTATATCTCTACAACGCTGATAACCCAACTTCCATCTAGTATTGCCACTTGGTTTTCATCAGGACAGGCATTTGCTCAACTCTATGAAATTGGTCTGGCTATTCCAGATATTCTGAATATCAGTATCTCATTAAGTATGCTGTTTGTAGTTGATTTCTTGCAATCGAATTATCCTGATTCACTTCAACGGTTCAAGAAATTTCCGGGAATCATTCGATGGGGTTTTTATTATGCCAGTATCTTTTGGATATTGATTTTTGGTATATTTGGTGAATCTCAGTTCATTTATTTTCAATTTTAAGGGCATGGTAGATTGAGAACTATTGAATGAATCGGTTAATCAAAAAACTCGCTCTGCTCATCCCAATTCCGATATTTGTGCTGGTCTTCAATTACATTCAAGACCCAGCTCAATTGTTTGACTATGAACTCAGCAACCAAATTGCCCTCGCCATGTTGGATGAACAAAATTTTGAAAGCTCTGTATCTAATTACAATGAACGACACGTTCAACGAAACTATGTTCAAGGCTTAGCGGAAGCCAATGATGTGATTGTGTTGGGTTCTAGTCGCTCATTGCAAATCAACGGTGCCTTATTTCCAAACCAGCACTTTCACAATCATAGTGTTCCTGGGGCTACGATAGAAGATTTACTGGCTATTTATCATTTGTATTATACTGCCGAGTTATTGCCCGATACGATTATCTTGGGCTTAGACCCTTGGATGCTCAATGCGAATCATTCAGAAACTCGGTGGATGTCCTTGCAACCTGAATATGAAGCCATGATGTCACTTCTCGGCTTCTTTGATTCAAATATCTTTTCTATTGAGACAACGAATCTTCATCTTTATTTAGAATTGGTCTCTCCTTCGTATTTTCAAGCATCTGTCGAGCAACTGTTCAAGCAAATTGGAGAGCCTGCCAACAGCACGATTGCCAGACGTACCGAAGAGGCGTTAAGTGAGCATCCTATTAGGATGTTCGATGGTACACTCACTTATCCTATAGCAATGCAGAATCGC
Organism: Anaerolineae bacterium; assembly: GCA_028284565.1. Next base: position 3,515 of record JANQRM010000558.1, read on the forward strand.
TCAGAGGAAGAGGTGCGTCGAGTCGCGCTCCGTTATGTCCAAATCACTTTGCCTTCATTCGTAAGTTTTAGAGAAATTGACTCGCATTATGCTTCTGTGCTTGATGAATTTGTCCGTTTCTCAAAATCACAAGACATTCAAGTTGTTTTCTTTTTGTCACCCTACCATCCTGAAGCGTATCAACGATTTATTGAAGCACAAGACAACTCTATGCTTGTAGAGACTGAAGCATTTTATCGTGAACTTGCGACACGGCATGACGTTATGATCATTGGCTCGTACAATCCTGAATTGGCAAATTGTCATGAGAGTCAATTCTTTGACGGTTTGCATCCCAAATTTATTTGCCTTGAATCATTGTTCCGTGAGGCAATATCGAGATGAAGAATTTGAGCATTCCTATAGTTGGAATACGAAGAAGCCCACAATAATTCATTTCCCCGCTGAATGACATTTTTCGTTATAATGTGTTATCGAACTGTCGGGTATAGAAAGGGTTATCATGAGATTTGCCGACGCATTTAAGTTTCCATATAACAATTTGCCCAAGGTGTTGACCATCGCGCTTGGTTTTGCACTCGTTGTTACTGGGATGGTCATCTTTATTTTGAGATCGGATTCTACTTGGGGTGCAACCTTGTTAACGCTCGCTGTCGTATTGGCTCAATCGCTCTTTTTGGGTGGTTATGGCATTCGCGTCATCCGACAAGTCGCACATCATGGCGACATTCTCCCACCTATCGAATTGGGTCAGGACATCGGGCGTGGGATCGTGGTGACATTGGCGGGCATTTTCTACTTTCTACCGTTGCTTGCTTTGTTCATCTTAGTCAGTATTCTTGCACCGAGTGGTCGCGCACAAGACGCAACTGCCTTCTTCTGTTTATTTGCGGTAGTAGCTATCGGACTTGGTATCTTCCTTGCCTTTGGCTTTCTGGTTGGGATGGCACGTTACGCTGTTGAAGAAGACCGAGGCGCGATGTTTGCCCTCTCAACCAATATGGGTATCGCCCGCAATAATGTAGGCGCAATTTTTTCCCTTATCGCTCATCAAATCGTCATGGCAATCATCTATTTTGGGATTACGTGGGCAGTAGATAATGTGGTTTCATCAGCAATTATCAACCCCATATTCGATAGCTTTGATTTCCAGACAGCCATCATCATTATCGTTGCCGTTTCATATGTCATTAGCACCACGCTGAGTATCCTACAGAATTTTGCGAATCTGCATCTTATCGCACAATTTGCCGAGCAGATTGGTTTGCTCCCAACGAAGCAAAAACATGATGCCCCACATGACTACGGGACATCTTTCTAATAATTTTGGAAGTTACTCGCTAATCATTCTAGCTTTGGAATCACGGGAAAACGCTCCCTATGATCCAATAGTTACCCGTGATTCCTATCATTTTTAGCCAGAAATTTGGCTACTTCGCTGGCTATTTATCCCCGCGTAATACCGTAATTTATAGTAACCTTCAAACTTCATTGATGTTTCGTAATAATATGAAATCTTAATGTTTGTTTCGGCGATTCCTAACTACAATAATGGATGAATGCTGAAGATAATTTTTATTTTATCTTCATTTTAGGTCAATTAAAGTATCCGTTGAGAGTGGTCGGGGGTCCAGTATCGTGTCAATTCAATCTAATCTCCTCTCGTTGTCCGATTTACACATTATCGGCGTTGCCAACACCCATCCCGAAATGAAAGCTGTTGCAGACGACGTAGAAACGTTTATCGATAGCTATGGTTTACGTGGTTCGCAGTATGACGACTATTCCACAATGTCGTTTTATCTTTTCCCACGGACAGACGCACATCGGCTTCGCTCGATTGATATGCTGATGAATGTGTTGTATTACATTGATGATGAAGTCAACATCGAACATATGCAACATGAAGATATTGATGGTCGTGAAATCTTTATGAATTGTTTGCAAGTCTTCCGCACAGGCGATTTACCAGTCGAAACACACCCATTCTACGATGTCTGGGTGGAGTTGCATCATCAATTTGCATGGCTGACTACACCGAGCTTTATGAACCGTATTGTCAAGTCGCTGGCGGAATATCTTGAAGTCACCACTTATGCAGAGACTGCGCTCTACGTTGATGGTCAATTGAGTATGGAACGCTTCATTGAATTGCGTAAACACCTCTCTGGGATGTATACTTGTGTTGATATGGTCGAATTCGCCTATGATATTGACCTTCCCGTGTTTGTGCGGTCTGACTTATTGTTGCGTAAGATGAAAGAACATTGTGTTTTTTATGGGGCAATGCTCAACGACATCTTCTCCTATCACAAGGAAAGTGCAGCCGGTAGTCGATTTAATCTGGTGTCTGTAATGATGGAAACGCAGGGTATTACAGTTGAAGAAGCTGTTGATCGCATTATTCGGATGCTCAATGCACGTCTGATGGATTTTCGGTCTCTTGAGGCACAAATCCCTCATTGGCGTGACCCGAAACTGAATCAAGATGTCCAATCCTATATCCAAGGCTTGCGAGATTTGTTTACAGCTTCTTGGTACTGGCAGATTTCGACCAATCGTTATCGTTCCTCTAATTCGCCTATCCCTGAATTGCGGACTATAATAGAGGAGGAAGCCAGTATGTACGAAGTTATAGGAGCATAAGGATGCCAACCTCGGTTGATTGGTATTTGGAAGGGCGAGTGATTGCGGCTCGCCTTTATGGCAATATTGAAGCAAGTGATATTGAAGCTATCGCCAACGATATGGTAGAACTTGTTGAGGCAAGTGATGCCCCACTGGTACATATATTGGTCGATGTCCAAGATATGACTGGTTTCCCAAAGAGCTTATCTGCTGTATCCAAGGCATCGTCTGCCATTGCTGGAAATAAGCGCGTGGGCTGGGCAGTCCACTATGGGACAGATAATCAATTGCTTAAGTTCTTGTCCTATATGGTGACGCAGATGTTTAAGGTGCGCTTCCGTCTTGAGAAGACAAAAGAAGAAGCAGTCGCATGGCTTCAAAGTAAGGATGCTTCCCTCCCGCCATTAGATGCCAGTTATGAGCCGTTTATAGCCCCTTAATTTCCCTCTTAAGCTAACTCATGATAACGACAACTGAGGAATCTGTTGTCGTTTTTGTATTGCCAAAATAAAACGTGCGTTCTAGGCAATCCCTTATTATAATAGTCTCCAATCGGTTTCCTAAAGAAAGTCCGTCTTATGAACCTCGACAAAAACCAAGAGCAGATTGCCTATGAAAATCTAGGGACAACGGTGTTTGTCGAGGGGATGATGGGGTTGGGCAAGACATCAGCTGGGATTGAGCGTGTCAAGCAACTCATTCAGGCGGGTGTATCGGCGGATTCCATTTTAATTATTGTGCCACAAGCGGTTTTGGGATTGCCCTATCACGAGGCATTGAAACAGGCACAGGTTGATACGGCAAGGGATGTGCAGATAGCCACTTTGGGGAAGTTGGCATATGAGACGGTAGATTTGTTCTTTCCCTTGATTGCGGATGAAGTCGGATTTGAAAGACCATTAGAACCTCCTCATTTTTTGAGCTTGGAGTTGGTTCAGTATTACATGACACGCTTTATTGAGCCAGAAATTAACAAGCATGATTATTTCAACAGTGTGCATATCACCCGCAGTCGCTTGTATACGCAAATTGTGGATAATTTGAACAAAGCCTCGCTGGTGGGGTTTGATTATCAGACATTGGCGAAACGTCTTAAATCAGCATGGCGGGGCGATGTAGAACAACAGTATATCTATGATGATGTGCAAGCCTCTGTCCAGCTTTTTCGTGATAAATGCCGACAATACAATCTACTTGATTTTTCGTATCAGGTTGATTTGTTCGTTAACCATTTATGGACTAAGCCTGAACCACGCAACTATTTGACACAGCAATATCGCCATCTTATTGTTGATAACATTGAAGAAGATAATCCAGCTACACATGATTTGTTGCGTGATTGGTTGCCTGAGTGTGCGTCAACGGTGGTGATGCTTGACTCCGGTGGCGGGTATCGGCGGTTTTTGGGAGCCGACCCCGTTCAGGCATATAAACTAAAAGACTTGTGTGAAGTGCATATCGAACTCGCTGAGTCGTATGTGATGTCGGACGCAGTGACATCCTTTCAGTCGGAATTGGGCAAGAGTTTGGATGTACCCATTCATATCAAAGCGAATGACACGGATGCCCGTGAAGCTCTTGTTTATACGGATAATCGCTATCATCCACAAATGGTCGATTGGGTGGCAGAGCAGGTGTCTAGTCTCGTACATGATGAGGGGGTGAATCCGCAAGCGATTGTGATTCTCGCTCCGTATTTACCGGATGCATTACGCTTCTCTTTACAGGCACGACTCGATGAAGCCGATATTCCGAATCGCGCACACCGCCCTTCTCGTGCCTTACGTGAGGAACCTGCCACCCGGACACTAATTACATTGGCGAAGATTGCCCATCCACAATGGGAAATGATGGCGAATAACTACGATTTAGCTTTTGCCCTGACTTCTTCGATACAGGATTTGGACTTGATACGGGCGCGATTGCTGGCTGATACACTCTATCTCAACGGTGCTTTGTTGCCCTTTAGTCAGATTGAGAATGAACGCTTTCAAGAGCGAATCACATTTGATTTTGGAACTCGTTATGATGTATTGGTCGATTGGTTGACGGCGTATATCAATGACACCTCCTTGCCTGTGGACGTGTTCTTTAGCAAGTTATTTGGTGAGGTGTTATCGCAACCCGGCTTTGGTTTTCATGACAATTATGACTCGGCGAATACGGCGGCGAACTTGATAGATTCGGCAAAGGAGTTCCGTCAGACAGTCGGCAAGATTGAACCCGATTTGGACACCTCATCGGAGTATGTGCGAATGGTAGATAGCTGTGTGATAGCGAATCAGTATGTGCGTGAGTGGCAATTGGAGACACAAGATGCTGTGTTAGTCGCACCAGCTTATACCTTCTTGTTGAGCAATACGCCAGTCGATTATCAATTCTGGGTAAATATCGGCAGTAATAGCTGGTCACAACGGCTTTTGCAACCGTTGACTCAACCTTATGTCTTGAGTCGGCAGTGGGAAGAGGGTCGTGTGTGGACAGATGCAGATGAAGAAGAAGCGAATCGGGAGAATTTGTCGGCGGTGACACTCGGTTTAATCCGACGATGCCGAAAGCGAATTTATCTTGGTATAAGTGAGTATGGTGAGCAAGGCTATGAACAGCGTGGTTCCTTGTTGATGGCAGTGCAGAGTATGTTACGTCGCTTACAGAAAGAACACTCGAATGTTTAAGCCTCGTCCGAAACAAGCCGAAGTCCTTGCCTATCAAGGGGGCAAGATGGGTGTCTCTGCTGTGCCGGGCAGTGGGAAGACCGCGACATTAGCCTATCTCGCGGCGAAGCTGGTGGCGACGGCAGACATCCAAGATGACCAAGAGATTCTGATTGTGACACTGGTGAAATCGGCTGCCGGGAAC
>JANQRM010000567.1 GCA_028284565.1 Anaerolineae bacterium
CTTCTAGCTGACTGCGAAACAATCCGATGATTGAACTGCCAAATATACGCGGTAAGAGATGGTCACAAACGAGTAAATCGGGAGGATTGTCTTTTGCCATCGACCAGCCAGCCATGCCCTCATTAGCAACTTGAACTTGATAACCCTTGCCTTCCAAATAGGTTTGATAGGCTCCACAGAGGTCAGCATCGTCATCAATAATCAAGATGGTTGGGGCTTGCTTGTCAGACACAGGTGTTAGTTCAACTTCTGATGGACGTTTAATACCCATTACTATATCATAATAATGGCTTGAAGTAGCTTAATTGTTGGGCTAAATTCGTCGTCTGCCACCCCCGCCGAGAGATTGTCGAGCTTTCCGTTTATCAACTTTGGGTCGGTTTCCATTTTCCTCCAGCGCGCGATAGAAGCTCTCGTCATAATTGCGGGGTTTAATTACCACAGGCATGGGTACTGCATGTCCCATGATAATCGCTTGCTGTTTTGTTTCGAGACGTGCCAACACTTCGCGCAAACCACTTGCCCCGCTGATACCATTTAGCACCGCATTGATGTCACGTTCATTATCGAGCAGTGCGGTCACGCGCGTCCCGATTTGACTCATCACTTCTTCGTCAATCGCGCTCGGACGCTGGTCCACCACAAGCAGAGTCACGTTATACTTGCGCATTTCCCGCGCGATGATGCCAAAGGTGGTTTGTCGTGCTACTTGCGGTTCGAGGAATTTGTGTGCCTCTTCAATCGTAATCAAGAGTTGGGGAGGTGCCGTCGCAGAATCACCCAGCGATTTATCCACCAATTCGATATAGCGATGGTGAATGCGTCGGGTCAGATAATTGGCAACCAGCATATAGGCTTCGAGGGAGTTGCCATGCTTCCCGAATTCCAGCACCACACTCTTCTGCTGATTCACGAGATAGTCGATAATCTTCTGGACGCTGTCTTCAGTGTTCTCTTGTACCAGAAAATCCCAGCGTTCAAAGCGTTGGCATCGCCGTTGCAGGGCAGAGAGTGTCCCGCCACCGATGTTGGTATGGTCCGCCACATAATCAAAATCATCGGGATTGCCATCCAGCAGGCGACGAATCCACTCCTTGCCCCACAATTTACGAAGTAGATATGCCGCATCGAGCATGGTATCGGACAGACTCATCGTCACCTTAAGCATAGCGAGGTCTTCGGGGTCGATTTCATCAAAACCTAGCTTGACTTCAAAATCAAACTTGGCGTTGCGCCGACGTGAGGATTCCGCATCTAAAGTGAGAATAACCACTTGTTCGCCAAAGAGTTGTTTGAGACCTTTCACTTTGGGACCACGCTCGGCGGTGATTTCCCAACCATAATCATTGTGCATGTCGAAGATGAGGCTGACACCAATTCCGCGTGTAATCACGCCAGCCATCAGCACGCGCGTGAGGAAGCTCTTGCCGGTCCCGCTTTTGCCAAACACGCCAATCGAGCGTTCCACGAGCCGTTTCAAATCCAGATTGATATTCGTATGTTCAAGTTCAAGGGGCGCACCCACATTGAAATGCGTATCATCTTCATCCCCAAAGACGGCATTCACATCTTCTTCTGAGGCATTGGCGACTTCCACAAAATGGCCCGGTATCGTCTTGACAGGCATGGGACCTTTTTCATGGTCAATGACCAGCATGGGAGTCACCGTGATGACGCTGTATGCCATTGTTCCGGTGAAGACTTCACGCAAGAACGGGTCGTTAATGATATTGGGCGGGTCGCTTTGAATCGCCTGATTGGTGTTGTCGAGCGAGATGTCGTTGACCATGCAGAAGAAGCGTTTGAAGTTGCCATAAACGACGACATAACGTCCCACAGCGAGGGTTTCAATCTGCACATGTGGGTCAAGTTTAACCACCAAGCCTTTGCTAATCGACCCGCCGACAATTACCCCCAGCCGTTGGTCAGTGTCACCACGATGAATCGGATTGTCAAACCACGCATTGAGGTCATTGACATCATCAGGACGAAAACTCATCTAGGTCTCCTGCTCAGGTTGTGCCATGAGCGCGATACGATAAGGGAATAATTCGGCGCGCATGATCTTGTTTTTGACTGCCGGATCATTTTGCACAATCGACTCAGCTTCTTCGTCTGACTCTGCAAAGAAGACGATAATGCCAAAACTGCTGTAGTCCGTGTTCGTGGTCCGTCCAGCCAAGACGACAACACCCTTTTCGGTCAAATCCTTAAGATAATTAAAATGTTCACCTGTGGCGCGAGTTTCTTCTTCGGTGGGACCATCACTTAGCATCGCCGGACGCACGGGTTGAATCCGATAAAGATATTGTTTGCGTTCAGCCATCTAGGAATCCTTTTTCCCATGTTTGCGTTTGGGCTTTGTATTATCCAACTTTTTCCAATGGGTTTCGATAGTCTTAATATCTTTGAGTGTCACGACATAGGTTTCCAAAAATCCGCAGGTCACACAGGCAAAGTACTTAAATGTCACCGCCTCCCGCTTGAGCTTGGTCATCGGGATATAGCGTTTCTCTTTGCTGAAATAGATCTCAGTTCCCCCGCATTTGGGACATTTGCCAGTGTGCATCAACCAGTCAATCAGGTCGAATGAGCGATAACATATAGTTTAGCCGTTTCAGGTCATTCGACAAATCCCTCGCTAGTTGTCGCCCACAGCGTACCAGAAAATCATAACGACTGTCCCTATCAGGATAAATCAGGGACGCATGACGTAGTGCCGCCGCCAACAAATCCTCAGAGGGAACTTCTGATGCACTCAAGACTAAGCGAAAAAAATCAAAATACTGGGTGTAGTTGTGGACTTCTTCGGGCGAACAGAGGACAACATCCGAGAGGCTCATAGGCGGGCGCGGAGGCATACTTTGAATATACGTCCCATTGCCAAGATTGTATCCGATATTCAACACCTTTATCTCGATGGGTATCATGCGGTTTTCGCGTTGGTCAACGAGAACGTTAAACGGAACGTGCTCGCCCATCACCAATTCGCTCACCAATTGGTCATCTTTGATTTCAACTTTGTAGATGATGCCCACTGCATAAATGGAACGATCATCGGCATTGGCAATGGGTGCTTTAACATACGCACCAAAATTATGATTGTCGTTGATGCTATTACTATGCGTGCCACAATCGAATCCACGTGTACTGGCACGTAGGACTCGTCCCACGACATTGTTTTCAGTTTCGGTCATTCCAATAAATCCTTTAACTGCCTTTTGCGCTACCGCTTGTTCAAAACATATGATAGAACAAGTTATCTATATGTGCATTGTATAACAAACGAGTCCGTTGTCAAATAACAGAATTGTTTGTAATAATCGCTAAATTGATGAATCGTCACGCAATCGTCAGTTAAACGTGCAACTAAATTGTTCAATTTTCTCTATGATAATCGTGTTTCGGATGTCGAGGAGACGTTGATGATTCGTGGGTTGTGGGTCGGTATTTTACTGATGATAACAATGCCAACTATGCTAGCACAATCATCTGAATTCAATAATGAATGGCTGATTGATGAACAGTGCATCGAACCCAGTTCACCTCCAGATGATTGGACATATGACGGTGTAATTGTTACCCAAGATGAGGCAGGCTTGCACGGTATTCGTGCGGATATGGACACGTCCTACTTCCTCGCATTTGATAATGACGAACAGTTCTTAGTGATGGCTTCCTTCTCACCAGATGGACAATGGTTGGTGATTCCAAGAGGTCGGCATATCCCTTCTCAGTATATCATTCCCTACTACTCGGTCTTAGAAATTAGCGATTATTGGATTTTTCGTGTCCATCCAAACCGTGAGTTTGTAGGAAATGAAGATTTTTTCTTAACACATCATTTCGGCACAGAATCGCCAAAACGTCGCATACGTTGGCTGGATAACGATCATTTCATCATTAACTTTGGAACGACACCCTATGCTGTGCCACTTGATTCAACCTATGCCAAAGAGACTGAAGTACCGATAGATACCTATCACCTCGAAGTCCAACCTACAGGATATACTTACCAGTTACTGGATTATCAAGAGAATATCTTGTTCACACTAGATTCGAATCGCTATCAATTCGGGGCATTTGCGCTGTCGCCACAATCTGACCAACTAGCTATCATCCGCATCGACCACACCACTACACCTCTGCAAGCCACCCTCTTGATTGGCGGTAAGGATACGCATACTCTCTGGAAGACTTGCTTAACGGCATCCGTTGAAACCATGCGCGACTTGCCTGCGCTAGCTTGGTCGCCTGACGGAGCGTCACTCGCTGTCAATATGGATGGGCAACTCTTGATTGTGCAATCTGCGTCACGCCATGCCTATTCGATAACGCCCACTGTAGGTCGCATCCGTGATTGGTTGCCTTCACCCTAAGCATATCGCTTTCAAGAATGTTACAATGTGGGCTATCTGTTCGTTGAGGATGGTTCTATGCACATTCGCTCGGCTCTATTAGATGACACCCAAGCAATCTCCCAACTCTTCCGTGCGCGTATCGACAAATGGCAACGGCTCACGGAGAAAGGTCAAGTCGAGGATTTGCCTTACGGCCAGTTGAGCATCTATGAACGCTGGTTGCATGGGGGCGCATGGATGGGCATTGAGACAGGTGCGATTTGGCTGAGTCATCTATTAAGTGGAGCCGGACAGTGCCTTGTAGTCGAAGCCGATGACCAACTCATTGCCTATGCCGAATTGCATTTTGATGATGAACCTACGCCGTTGAATCGCCATCTCTATTTATCCGAATTTATTGTGCATCCCGATGCCGATACAAGCGATGTCACCGACCAGCTCTTGCGTCATATCCTCAAGGAAGCCCAAGCTACTGGACGCTTAACCGTCACCTTTCCCAGCTATGATGAGCAAGCCAAATCCCTTTATGATTATTATGGGATGTCTCTATGCCAGAGCCTGCATCATCACACGCTCCCTGCACAGACTGGACAAGGGTTTTATCAAGCGGTGGATTATGAGAATCCCGATTCGGGTCAAATTGAAGGCTGGTACATGCTCGTCGGACGCACCAAAAGCTCACGTCAGCATTGGGAAGCCAACTGGACACAACATTGGA
>JANQRM010000576.1 GCA_028284565.1 Anaerolineae bacterium
CGAAACTGCACTCAAAATTGTGATGGACGCTCAACCCGAAATCCTGAATCATAATGTTGAAACTGTGCCACGTCTGTTTAAGAAAGTCCAACCGCAAGATCAGTATGATTGGGCAATAACGACGCTAGCAAATGCCAAGAAGATGGACCCGCTTGTGTTGACGAAGAGTGGCATTATGGTTGGTTTGGGTGAGACATTTGATGAAGTCGTCGAAACGATGCAAGCTTTGGTGGATGTCGGTGTGGATATTTTGACGATTGGGCAATATCTCCAGCCGAGCAGTAAGCATCTGCCAATTGAACGGTATTATACGCCTGACGAATTCTCTCGCCTGAGGGATATCGGCTTGCATATGGGCTTCAAGTGGGTAGAAAGTGGTCCCTTGGTGCGTAGTAGTTATCATGCGGAAGAACAAGTAAGAGAACTATCCAAGCTAAATCACTTCCGGTTGCATGAAGAACGTTCATAAGGGAATGTATTTTAGGGTCTTCTGAAAACGTGCATTAAGACTGTTTTCGTATATTTTCTGGAAATCATCTTGGTTAAATCCAAAGGTGTTTGTTAACAATTCATATTCACTGTCCATGCTACAACGAAATATACCGGGATCATCTGTGTTGACACTGTAATTCAGTCCAAGTTCACGAGCTTGTTGAACAGGGTGATCTTCAATTTGGTCAATGCTACCTGTTCTAAGATTACTGGTCGGACACATTTCAATATGAATCTGCTTCTCTTTGAAGATCTCTATCAATTTAGGGTCTTGAAAGAGTGATACACCATGTCCAATACGATCTGGATACCCATAATTGAGCGCATCCCAGATTGATTCATACCCGACCCATTCACCTGCATGGATTTCGATACCTAATCCCGCTTCATGCCAGCATTGTAGGACCCCTTGAAAAGGTTGAATCGGATTTCCGGGTTCAGGTCCGGCGATGGCTATGCCACATATCAAGCCTGCTTCATATAAAGCAATGAGTCTTTTGGTTCTGGCACTGAAGCTTTCCACTGTATTTTGTCGCCCACAAGCAATCAAAAATTCAACCTGGATTTCATTGTTTTCGAGTTGAGTAACCCACTCGCGTAAGACTGTCAATTTGTCTATTGCTGTCGTTATATCCTTTGGGATGTCACTAGAACCAATCATAAGTTCAAAATAGTGAACATTTTGACGTTTTAAATGTGCAATATAGTGTTCAAGTATTGGATAGTAATAGGATAGTTGCTTGCGAATCGGACGGACAATTTCTCCCCACTTCCAGAAGCTATCATAATCATTGACTTCTTTGCCATCAAAGTCAGCTGGTTGGATAGGATAATCCGGATAGTCTTGACTGATTTCGGCAATCATTTGTCGATTGGCTATACCATCTAGGTGGCAGTGAAGCTCGACTTTCGGAATTGAAGTGATATCCATGCTTTTGACCTATGTTGCTAATTAACAAAAAAGGGCAAGAAATTTTTCTTACCCTTCTTAATCTAACTAGACTGATCTGAATTACGTCTCAATCACCTTATCATCAATCAGTTGTTGTTGAACACGTTGCCCACGTGGGTTAAAGGCAAAGTGTTGACCGAATATCTCGAATTCCATATCTTGCATTGCACGCCCTGCACGATTCTTCTCTATAGTGAAGACAACCCAATTGCGGAATTGCTTCGCTGTGTAAGGGTTAAACGCTACATGGTCTTTTGCCAGAATCTGATACTTATTGTTCATAATAATGGCAATATCGGATTCATAGTCGAGTGCGCTACTACCCCTTAGATGGTAAAGATGAATGCGCTTGCTCTTCAATCCCTCACGGTCTGCCGCCACAATAGAGAACACAGGAATATCGAGTGATAAGGCAATATCTTTCAGACCCTCGACAATAATTGTGACTTTATCATTTTCATCACGTGGGCGTTCTGGATGTACGGCTATCTTTTGGAGATAATCTACAAAGAGCGTGACATTACCGCCGGTTGCATCCGCGAGGCGTGCGGTCATCTCTTTAATGGCCCGTAGATTCGTCACCGCTGGGCTTGCTTTTAACAAAATCATGCGGTCAGCGTATTTGAGTAATCGACTTAACGCTGGCGAGGTTTTGGGATGATCTCGGAGTATCGACTGTAGAGAACCTGCACTCCCATCACGTCCCATAAATTTCTTGGCGCGCTGTGCCACGATGATTTGATACAAATCCCGGAGCTTTAATCCAGAAGATAAATCGATCTCAGGTGGATTGATACTCTCTAAGCACAACAGGCGATGCATCAAATGTGTTTCTGTATGTTCATAGGATAGGTAAAACGCATATTGGTCAGGTCGCATGGCTACATTTCTGGCAATTTGTAGCGTTGTGATGGTTTTCCCAATACCTTGTGCGCCTCCCAATAGAACTAATTCTGTTTTACGTAAGCCACCACCAATCAACCCATCTAACGGGTCGAAGCCAGACGGTATGGGCATGTAGTCTACCAAATCACCTTGTACCACTTTTTCGTCTGCTTCAGTAATCACTTGTGAGAGTGTGCGCGGTAGATGTGCGCCACCACGATTATTTTTAGACCCTCGCGGTTTATTGCCCAATGGTTTGGGAACCGATGCCGTTTCAGGTGTCGGTGGTGTCGGCATCGTAGGTTGCTGAGTTGGTGATGGAGATGGTTCTGGCAAATCGTCCGTAAAGCGTCTTGTTGTCATGCGCTTTCCTTCAATGTTTTTTTAGTGCCAATGGTTTCGTTTCCTACTATGATACTTGAAAACGAACTATCTGTGCAATTTTCTTACAGCAATTCCGTACCAAATCTTAACTTTATGTATCCCCGCATCAAAAACTGTTTTTTTTACCTTGCTAAAAGCATGGAAGTATTAAGGTGTTAACTATATTAAAGTGCAATATTTATTTAGCATTAATTCACAAACGGGTCTAACTTATGCTAGAATACGTTGTATTGTTGACCATAAATAAAAATTACTTGCATGACATACTTAATTTTTCTGTGTCCACCATCAATACAGCACAACCAAATATCCATTTTAGCCACTCTACCAACTGATAGGGGAAGTTATTGTGATTCAAGAATTGGTTAATCGCGCCGAACACCGTGGTTTTGTTACTTATGATGATTTGTTAGAAATATTTGAAGATGATACGGAGGATGTGTTTAACTTAGACAGTATTCTTTATGAACTTGATGAGCTTGGTATAGAGTTCCGTCAAGAAGGTGTGGATACGTCTCCCGAAGATTCACCCGAATCAATCGACACAGAATTCGAGACGGCAGAAATCACCCCTGACCCAAAAGTTGGCAATATCAACGCTATTTCCTCTGATGATCCGGTTGGCTTGTATTTCCGGCAAATGGCACAAGAACCCCTGTTGACAGCACAAGATGAAATCGAACTGGCTAAACGTATTGTGCGCGGACGAAAAGCGGAACGTCGTCTAAAGCATCGTCGTGAAATCTATTCCGAACGGATGCTTATTCATTTAGAACGTTGGATGATCGAAGGTCAAGCCGCGCGTGAGCATCTGGGTCGGGCGAATACACGTTTGGTTGTGAGTATAGCCAAACGGTATATGGGCCAAGGCTTGCCATTTCCCGATTTGATCCAAGAAGGCAATGTTGGATTGATGCGTGCTGTTGATAAGTTCGATCATACACGAGGTAATCGTTTTAGTACCTATGCAACGTGGTGGATTCGCCAAGCCATAACTCGCGCACTCGCACAGAAAACCCGCACCATTCGGATTCCGCTTCACATGACAGAGCGTATTCGCCAAATGTATCGCACCGTACAAAACTTAGAGCAACTCTTGGGTCGTCGCCCGAACGTGGATGAGATTGCCCAACAGATGGAACTGCCAGCCGAGACAGTCCGCGCCATGATGGATGCGAGTCAGCATGCGATTGCGCTTGAACGTCCTGTTGGTGAAGATGGCGATAGTGAATTCGGCGACTTCATCGAAGACCAAGATACCCCTAGCCCCGTTGAATCAGCTACACAACACCTCCTCGAAGAAACCATTGAAGATGTTCTTGCAGAACTCACACCTCGTCAGAGTCATATTTTACGTTTACGCTTTGGTTTGGGTGGGGGTGAACCACATACTCTCGAAGAGATTGCCAATAAATTCGGATTGAGTCGAGAGCGAATTCGTCAATTAGAAAAAGAAGCTCTTCGTCGCCTGAAGCACCCGCGATTAGCACATAACTTAAAAGACTATTTGATGTAGTTAGAAC
>JANQRM010000584.1 GCA_028284565.1 Anaerolineae bacterium
GCGTTAGGAAAGTTGGATTTTGGACGTATCCATCCTCTCACAGGTCCTGTGTTCATCAAAGGCACGCAACCGGGTGATACGCTTGAGGTCGAGGTCTTGAAGTTGGAACACAAGGGTTGGGGTTGGAATGGTCATCTGCCCGGCTTTGGGTTGTTGGCTGAAGACTTTGACTTTCCCTTTCTGCAACACTGGCGTTTAGATGGTGAGTCTTGTTTTATGCGTGATAGTGACAAGGTCGAAATTCCTTTCGAGCCATTTTGTGGCGTGATGGGTGTTGCACCAAAAGAAGATGGGCGCATCGATACAATTCCCCCGCGCTTCAATGGCGGTAATATCGACATCCGTGGGCTGACGATTGGTGCTAAGCTCTATTTGCCAGTGTGGGTCGAAGGCGCACTGTTCTCGACGGCGGATTGTCATTCGGCACAGGGGGATGGTGAAGTCACTGGAATCGGTATCGAAACGCCAATGACGGTCACTTTGCGCTTCAATATCAACAAAAGCATGTCAATCAATGAATTACAATTTTTTACCCCAAGTCCCTTGACGAAGACGGATAGTCACGGGTATCACTGTACGACAGCACATGGTGAAGATTTGTTTGTCAATTCGCAGAATGCGGTGCGGTATATGGTCGATTGGCTTGAATCGACTCATGGATTCTCGCGTAGTCAAGGTTACTCCCTCTGTAGTGCGGCGGCAGATTTGAAAATCAGTGAGATTGTGGATGCCCCTCACTGGATTGTTTCCTGTTATTTTCCATTGAGTATTCTGAAGTGATGGGTTGTTTTAAGCGTCCTCTAGCAATTGCTTAACTTGTGAATTTTGAGTTTGTCAGCGACAGATCTCTATACTAACAACAGGAATCATACTTAAGTATACGGGTCTGTTTTGCCATTGTTTATAGCGGGCGCATTAGTCACATAGACACTGACCCTAATGATACGCCCCTACATACCATTTAGCTCAAATCATTAATGGCATTATTTTAATTTCTTATCTGGTGAATTTGTGATTTATTGTGAACGGATTTCACGGTTATCTGGCGGTATCTGGTTGTTTTTCTATGTCAACATGGGTTGCGTTATCCTAAAATATTATGGTGCAAATGTGCGATATTCGGACAAATAATGTAGCATTATTGACAAAATCGAAGTAAATTGCTATTCTTTTGTGACATAAAGTTTGTGGAACGTCCATCAAATTCCATGTGTTAAAGACCCTTAGTTGTTTTTATACTGATGACCTCTATTTGATATACGAAAAGTAGACTTCATCGTGACAATAAATTTAGATGATTTTGACAAGCAACTTCTCATACTTTTAATGGAAGACGCATCGCAAACGAACACAGCTTTAGCCCGCCAGCTGAAAGTCTCTGATGGTACTGTTCGTAACCGGATTCAACGGCTTATGGAGCAAGGCGTGTTGGAAATTGTAGCGATAGTTGACCCGTGGAAGGTTGGTCATCGTCATCAGCTACTCTCTGGTATTGAGGTCGAACTGGATAAGATTACCGAGGTCGGCACAGCCTTAGCTGAATTCCCGGAGGTGACATATGTGAGCTATACAACAGGACCCCACGATATATTTATGGTGTCTGCTTTTAGTAGCGAGGAAGAGTTGTTTTATTTCTTGACTGAAAAACTCGCCAAAATTAAAGGGATACGCAACATCTCATCTAACCATGTTCTGAAAGCCATTAAACGGACGTTTCGATATGATCAGTTCCTGAAGCCTAATGCGAAGGATTGATCACAGCTGAGGGAAGGGTTTTGCCTAAAATCTGAAATTTTTTCCAATCGTTAGGCTCAAAATCATCGAAATCATTCATTGAGATGTCGTGATTCGGGATAAGGCGATTTGCATTCTATTATTTCGATGAATACCACCCAATCGCCATCCATTGCAATTGATCAACTTTTTAGACCAAATAGATGAAAAAGGAACTATTATGTTTTTGTTATCGAATTTGCGGAACGGGAATCTTTCGCGCCAGCTTTTGGCTTTAATGGTCTTCATGAGTCTGATACTCGGCACTTGGGTTCCGTCTGCGGCTCAGGAAGACGAAATGGGACCCCTTGTCCCACCGCTTGTTGTTTCTCAATTGTCCTTTGCTTCGTATGAGGAATGGTGGCGGCAGATTCCGCCTGAATTGGAAAAAGTGGGCATCACGGTTGATGTACAGCCGATTGAAGCCAACACTTGGATTCAGAATTGTAGTGTCGAACGGGATTGTGGTACTTTCACCTCCACTGGCTCTGGTGTGACTGATGACCGCATTGATCCGAACTGGTTCTTAACCCAAGTCCTACACTCTGACCGAGCTGGGGCGAATGCAGGTGGCAGTAACCTCTCCAACTGGATGAACGAAGAAGTGGATGCCTTGATTGATGCACAGGCAGTCGAGTTGGATCCTGAGGTTCGCCGCGACCTTATTATGCAAATCCAAGAAATCTTTGCTTCGGAATCCCCCTTTATTCCAGTCTATTTCATCAACGATGTTCAAGCGTATGATAAGACCAAGTTTGAAGGTTTTCTCCAACGTCCGAGTGCTGGTATCTCGCGCTTTAACAACTTAACGTCGTTCTTGAATGTTCGCCCATTGACTGACCAAACCACATTGCGGATTGAGAACAATCATGATGGTAACTCTACTAATCCGTTTGTTGCCTCTGGGGGGTTGTTTAATACAGCCACAATGACGTGGATCTATGACACATTGGCACGCAAGAACGAGAATCTTGAGACGATCCCATGGGCGGCTGAATCGTGGGTCTGGGTCGATGATACGACCATTGATGTCAAGCTCCGCGAAGATATGACCTTCCATGATGGTGAAGCCGTGACAGCCGAGGATGTCGCCTTTACGGTCAATTATGCGATGGAAAATGAATTTGCGAGTTGGGCTGGTATTTTCGACGTGGTTGCTGGCGTTGAACAAATTGACGATTATACAGTGCGTTTCACGCTACATGATGTTTTTTCGCCCTTTGAATCGAATATTTTGACAGCAATCTATATCGTGCCACAGCATATCTGGGCTGATATAGATGATCCTCAAGTGTTTGAAAATCCAGAGCCAGTTGGCAGTGGTCCGTTCACCTTCGGTCATTGGCGTAGAAATGAATCATGGTTGTTCAATCGCAATCCGAACCACTTCCAAGCTCCACAGGTTGACGTCTTGGTTGCCATTATCCCGACCTCAGAAGTCTGGTTAGGTATGTTGGAAAATCAAGAATTGGATGCCAACGGTACCTATGTGCGTGGTGATTCGCAGATTGAGACGCTTGAAGTCATGGACCATCTCGAAATACTGATTACTCCAAGCGTTGGTGTGCAATCGGTTTACATTGACACCCGTGTGTTACCGGGCAGTGACCCTGCTTTCCGACGGGCTGTACACCATCTCATTCCGAAAGAATCCATCCTCGATGTGGTTGCTGGCTTGGGTGGTGGCACAATTGCCGACGCTAACTGGGTGCATCCCACAAGCGAGTTCTACAATCCAAATACGGCATCCTATCCTTACGATCCGGAAGCGGCTCGACAGATTCTTGAGGACGCAGGCTATACGTGGGATGATGAAGGACGACTCCACTATCCTGCATCTTATGATGTTGATGGGTAAATTAATCTAGCAATGGGATCGGCAGATGGTGTCGGTCCCCCCACCCTTTTCCAGTTGATTGTCGAATTGTCGTTATCATGAGTCGAAGATATATTGTCCGCCGGTTTATCCAGATGATTTTTACCTTGTGGGTCATCATGACGATCATATTCTTCATGTTTCGCATGATTCCAGCTGACCCGGCGGCGTTGTTGGTTGACTCCTCACTGACTACAGAAGCTCAACAGCAATTGCGAGAGTTCTGGGGTATTGATAAACCGGTGATGGAACAATACGTCGTGTATATGGGGAATTTGTTCAAATTAGATTTTGGGCGTTCCTTTTTTTATCGAGTCCCCGTTATGGACGTATTGGGTCCCTTCTTGCGTAATAGCCTTGTGCTGATGATCCCCTCTGTGTTGCTTGCGATTATCGCCGCGATTGGTCTGGGTAGTTATATGGGCTGGAAACGCGGTTCAAAAATTGAGCGTTGGGGCATTGTTATTCCCCTCGTTCTCCACGGTGTTCCGCTTTACTGGTTAGGATTAGTCGCTCTCATCATCTTTAGCTTTTGGCTTCGCTGGTTTCCGTCGAGTGGTATGCGCGAATTGGGCTACACCGCGAATAATGCCTTGGAGATTTATTTGAATGTGGATTTTTTGAGGCATCTGATATTGCCGATGCTAACGGCGGCGGTTTATCTTACTGCGAGTCCCCTCATGCTGATGCGTAGTAGCATGATCGAGGTGCAAAACGAAGAATTTCTTGATGTTATCCGAGCCAAAGGCGTCTCGGAGCGAGTGGTCATTCGTCATGCGATGCGGAATGCCCTGTTGCCTGTCGTCACATATCTTGCTTTGTTGGCGACGATAGCCGTTGCAGGATCGGTTCTCTTGGAAACGGTCTTTTCGTGGCCGGGTATTGGTCGCGCATTGGTGGAAGCTGTGAATTCGCAGGATTATCCTCTAGCACAGGCGGCGTTTTTCATGTGGTCAGCCTCGGTTGTCATTATGTATTTCCTTGTTGATATTCTCTACCACAAACTTGATCCCCGTATCAGCTTGCGATAAGGCTCTCATGAACCCGACGAATCCAGACATGGTGAGTGACAACAAAGCGCGGTCAACCCGAAAGCGAAATCGACCGGGACGAAATTCGTGGCTCAAGATGCAGTTTCGTGAGTTCATGCGTGATGGACCCGGCGTTGTTGGTTTCATCATTCTCTCGGTTTTTTTCTTTATTGCGGCTTTTGGTGATAGCATCGCCCCTTATGGTCCCAACGATTTGCAATATTTGGACGACGGATCACTAGCGCGAGGCGAACCCCCTTCGTTCCGTTATTTATTCGGGACTACAACCGCTGGACGTGATGTATTTAGTCAGACCTTGTCTGGTGCGCGGGTAGCTGTGGTTGTCGGTTTCTTATCTGCGATTGTGACAGTGTTTATTGGCAGTAATGTCGCTTTGTGGGCAGGTTATAGCGGTGGCAGACTCGATGATGCGCTGATGGGCTTGGTGGATATTACCTATGGTATTCCATTTCTGCCTTTTGCAATTGTCCTTGTCTCGCTACTGGGAACGAGCATCTGGAATATTATCTTAATCATCTCGCTTCTATTTTGGCGTGGTACAGCTCGTGTCATCCGCGCGCAAGTGTTGACTTTGAAAGAACGTCCCTTTATCTGGTCGGCTAGAGCGGCGGGTGCGAAACCCCGTTACATTATTTATCGGCATATTCTGCCGAATGTCTTACCGTTAATCCTGCTGTATACGGCATTGGCGGTCAGTACGGGTGTATTAACTGAAGCCGGTTTGAGTTTTCTAGGTTTTGGTGACCCACGGTTTCCGAGTTGGGGGACGATGCTTAATGATGCGTTTCGTGCTGGTGCGGCTCGTCGTGCGTGGTGGTGGATCGTTCCTCCGGGTGTGTGTATCGCCCTTTTCGTTACGGCATCGTATATGGTGGGCAGAGCCTTTGAAGCATCGGCTGATCCCCGTTTGCGGGAGTATGGTAGCTAATGCAGATAACCATATCTGACTCGGCGCGTGAGTATGAGGCGGTGAAAACGGCGGTTGATCGAGCTGTGCTTGCTGTCTTGCAATCTGGTCGGTATGTGCTGGAC
>JANQRM010000587.1 GCA_028284565.1 Anaerolineae bacterium
GGCAACCCGTGCGTCAACTGGTCTACAATAGTGTCGGTGAAGACCTCGCGCCTTCTTTCTTGTTGCGTTTGCGGAATCCCTCGATTTTGCAAGAATTCAATTTGGGTCGTGCCACATCAGAGAATGGCGCAGTCGAAGAACGTAATGAGGATGCCGATTTCCTTGCAGTCTATATCTTCTCGGTTGTGTTTATCGCCGGGATTATCCTCACCAATGGCTATCTGATGCAGAGCATTATCGAAGAAAAAGAGAATCATCTGATTGAGATTATGCTCTCCACGATGCGACCATTCCAATTGCTCCTTGGGAAAGTTCTCGCCTTAAGTTCGATGGGCTTAGTACAAATTCTAGTCTGGAGTGTGGCGTTAATCGGCGTGGTCGTGGTATCTGGGCAACTTTCTGTATTGCAAGAGACGGTCATCCCGCAGATACAGATTCCCTTTGGCATGCTCTTGCCGATGTTTATCTACTTCATTTTGGGGTATCTCTTCTTCGCGGCGGGCTTTAGTATGATTGGCGCACTGGCGGGTTCGATGCGGGATGGTCAGCAATTCATTGCAATCTTGGTGATTCCCTCAATGCTACCTTACTACTTCTTCGCACTCTTTGCAGAAGCACCGAATGGCGGATTGCCAACTTTCTTCAGCCTCTTCCCGATGACTGCACCCTTGTCGATGGTCATGCGGATGACGCTTACGAATGTGCCTGCATGGCAGATTCTGCTGGGGATGGCGTTGCTCTTCGTGAGTGTGTTGGGGATGATTTGGCTGGCGGCACGTCTGTTCCGCTTCCAAACGCTCCTTTCTGGCAAGACACCCCGCTTCCGTGATATACCCAAGTTGGTAAGAGGTTAATTCATTGTAAGGGCGTACAGCTGTACGCCCCTACTGACTTCTGACCCCCACTATGCCCACTTAATAAGGTTTGATTGGAAGCGGGTGTGGAGATAGGGATGGTCGGGCAACACCCGCACCGAAATCCCGTGATTGCCTGTCATTTCATAGGTGACATTGGCTTTGAAGCGATAGACTCCATCCGAAACCGAATCGAGGACATCCATGTCAATCGCGTTCCCATCGACAATTTCGCCCCATGTGCTAAGTGTGCCATAGTAGAGTTGAATACAGACATCGTCTGGTTTTAATTTGCCGAGCTTGATGGTAGCAATGATGTCGGCTTGTGTGCCAACACTAACAGCGGTTTCATCAACATTCACGTCGAAAACTTCTACAGCCTGCCATGCCTTACTCAGGTTTTTACGCCAATCGGCAAAAGCAAGGACGTTATCGATATTGGGTTGGGTCATCTCACGGTAGCGGATGTAGGTTGGCATATAATAGCTTTCGGTATATTCCTGTACCATCCGTCGCGTGCTGAAGAAGGGCGCAAGAGCTTTCATAGATGTTTTCACTTTTGTAATCCAGTTGCGCGGTAAACCATCTCGCCCTCGGTCATAAAAGAGGGGAATAATGTCGCTCTCTAGCACTGTATAGAGCGCACGACTTTCGACATCATCTTGGTAAGTAGCTTGGTCTGCTGGATATTCTTCACCAAGCCCAATCGACCAACCGACCTCAGGTGCATAGGCTTCTGCCCACCAGCCATCGGGTATACTACAATTCAACCCGCCATTGTAGATGACCTTCATGCCGCTAGTTCCACTGGCTTCTTTGGGGCGACGCGGGTTATTCAGCCAGACATCCACACCTTGAACCAGATAATGAGCAACATTCATATCGTAGTTCTCTAAAAACACGACCCGTTGACGGAATTTGGGCTGTCTAGAAATCTCCACAATTTGGCGAATCAGGTCTTTACCCTCACGGTCATGGGGATGTGCTTTCCCAGCAAAAATGAGCTGGACAGGCTTATCCATATTATTCAAAATGGCTTCGATACGTTCCAAGTCGCGGAAGACCAAGGTTGCACGTTTATACGTAGCAAAACGTCGGGCGAAACCAATAGTTAACGTATCTGGATTCAGCACTTCTTCTGCCGCTTCGAGTTCCGATTGAGATGCGCCTTGACGATGTAATTGTTCTTTCAAGCGTTTCCGTGCGAAAGCAACCAAGCGTTCCCGCCGACGTTCATGTGTGCGCCACAGCTCAGCATCAGGAATTGCATCAATGTTTTCCCAAAGGGATGGGTCGGTCTCATTATCACGCCAGCGTGGATCGAAGTAACGGTCAAGCAAGGTTGCCATTTCATTACTAATCCATGTTGCCGTGTGAATACCATTGGTGACGGCTTCGATGGGGACTTCGTGGGTAGGTACATCGGGGAACATCCATTGCCACATATCCCGCGACACCACACCATGTAACTGTGCCACGCCGTTTGCGCCAGATGACATCTTGAGTGCCATTACAGACATTGAGAAGAGTTCTTGTCCGTCGATCACTTCACGCCCTAAATCCAAAAAGGTATCTCGCGAGATACCGACTTCACTCATATAGTTGGTGAAATGTTCGTCGATTAAGTCGTATCCAAAGCGTTCTAAGCCTGCGGGTACAGGTGTATGGATGGTAAAGACACAACTCGCGCGGACAATTTCTTGTGCTTGTTGGAAGTTGATGTTGTGTTCTTGCATTAACAGGCGAATACGTTCTAACAACAGGAACGCGGAATGTCCCTCGTTGAGATGATAAATATCTGGGTCATAGCCTAATGCACGTAAAGCTCGCACCCCACCGATTCCCATCAAAATCTCTTGCCGAATCCGAGTCCGTCGGTCTCCACCATAAAGGCGGTCTGTTAGATCACGGTCTTCGGTGCGGGAGTTTTCTGGCACATTGGAATCGAGCAGGAAGAGACTGACCCGCCCGACTTGAACCTTCCAGATTTGAGCATAGAGTTCACGTCCGGGTAAGGGGACGCTGATTTTAATTGGCTTGTCATTATCATCTGTTTGCAGGGTTACGGGAAGATTCGCATAGTCATTAATCGGGTAGGACTCTTGTTGCCAACCCTCTGAATTCAGGTATTGCTGAAAATAGCCTTCCTGATAGAGCAAACCAACACCAATCAGCGGAATATTGAGGTCGCTGGCACTTTTGAGATGATCGCCACTTAGAACACCCAAACCACCTGAATAATTT
>JANQRM010000591.1 GCA_028284565.1 Anaerolineae bacterium
CCCACGCCGACGCAAACTCGTCAGCCATCGGTCATCTTGTTGCCTTCGTTTACGCCATCACCGACCTTTGGCTTTACATCGACTCCTTTGCCGGATGCCTTTGTTTTTGGTTTTTCGGTGGAGGGGCGGGAGTTGCTAGCATTTCGAATTGGTACGGGGGAGAAACATATCATGCTGATTGGCGGGATTCATGCAGGTTTCGAAGCAAATACCTCCCAACTCGTGACGCAACTCCGTGACCAACTGATTGGCAATCCGACCTTGATTCATCCTGATGTGACCTTTGTCGTGATACCAACGCTCAATCCCGATGGGATCGTACGGGGACGCACGGCAGAAGGACGCTTCAATGGGAATGGGGTGGATTTGAATCGCAATTGGGGTTGTGGTTGGGAGCCAACTGCCTATTGGTCAGAGGGTACGGTCAATCCGGGAGCTGAACCGTTTGACCAGCCGGAAACTCGTGCGCTCGGTGGGTTAATTCAGCAAATCAATCCGAAAGTGGTCTTGTTTTATCATTCGGCGGCGAATGGCGTGTTTGCTGGGGAGTGTGAGAATGAGGGTATCTCTGATGCGATTGCGTCAACTTATGGTAACGCTTCGGGTTATCCTTTTGGGGCGGATTTTAGCGAGTATCCTGTGACGGGAACGGCTCCCTCATGGGTAGCGAGTCAGGGCATTCCGGCATTGGATATTGAACTGGCTTCTGCGGATGACACCGAATTTTCGCGTAATTTACAGGGTATCATTGCCGTGCAATCATGGGTCTTAAGCCAGTGATAAGAATTTCATAAGATTTCCAATCGTATCATCACTGTAAGTCGAAAGCGGTATCATTTGTAAGGGTTTTGCACTATGTCGAAACGCAATAGTAAAAATCGTCGGAAGCGGCGTGAAGAACGCAAAAAGTCAGAACAACAACGCAAACAACTCATCACAGGTGGAATCCTAGCCGTGGTGATTGCGGTGGTTGCGGTCATTGCGTTGTCATCGAGTGGCGGTGGGGTTTCGGTAGAGCGTCAAGCGCGCTTTGACCTTGACCCTGTGCAGGGCAATCCTGATGCGCCTGTGTCGATTGTGGAGTATGGGGCGTATGGTTGTCATTCCTGTAAAGCGGTGCATGAGAGTGGCATGTTAGAGGATTTGCTGGAAGAGTTTAACGGGCAGGTCAATTTAATCTTCCGTGATATGCCTGTGATTATCCCACGTTATGATGAAATTTCTGCGCAACTGGCGCAGTGTGTGCTAGACCAAAGCAATGATTTGTATTGGCGTTTCCATGACCAGATGTACACTCGCGCCCAACAAGGGGTGACCTCAAAAGACCAGATGATTGGTCTGGCGGATGATGTTGGCGTGGATACGGATGAACTCAGCTCTTGCTATGACTCTGGCATTCATCGGGATACGGTATTTTATGATCGTCGGCGTGGCTCAGAGGCAGGCGTGCGGGGGACACCGACCTTCTTCATCAATGGGGAACGGGTACGCAGTTTCTCTCCTGATGAATTCCGTCGATTGATTAGCAACGCACTGGCACAAGCTGGGGCTTAATCTGAACTATTGAGGTCTTTATAGTAATAAACTGTGGGGTCATAGATTCCATCGCCATTAAGGGCGTAACCGGGAATGACCCCAACTTTCTGATAACCTAGCCCTTGATACAGCAATTCGGAGACGTCACCTTGTCGCGTATCGAGAACGAGCAAGGTTCGCTCTATTGAATGGGCGAGCCGTTCCAATTCGAGCATCAGGGCTTTAGCAATACCTTGCTGACGTGCATCTGTATGCACCATGAGTTTACGCACATCGGCAAGGTGCATCCCATTGGGTTTGTTATACGGTGCAAGCTGGACTGTGGCGACCACTCGAGAATCTATCTCCGCGATAAGGAGAATGACTGCATCGCGTGTAATAGCATCACCAATGGATTGCCAATAGGCTCTGGCTTCGGTGATGTCCATGGGCGGGAGAAAGCCGATCGACGCGCCCGCATCCACACAATTGACCAATAGTACAGACAAATCATCAAGCGAATCATCTAAATTATGCAATTGATGAATAGTAAACATATCTCATCAATTCTTAACAACACGGCATAGAACGAGTGTAGACAACAGTGGGTTCTTCTCCTAGCATCAACCTCACCAAAAAAGTGTGCGCCTGCTTTCGTGAGCATCGCCAAATTCGCAACATATTTGGCAATTATTGCGTATAGTGCACAGACGATAAACAAGGATAACACTATATGCTCCGACGCTTGGCATTTTATCTCCAATATTCCCTCCGTAACTTGCGACGCGGTGGACGCTGGACGAGTCTGGCGATTTTGTGCATCACGGCTGGTGTGGCGACAGTGGTGGCACTCCGTAGCTTGGGCTTGGGGATTGGGGATGCGCTGACGAACAACATCCGCGTGGAACTCAAAGGGGATATGCTGATTCGTAAGAGCAATGACAGCGGGTTTACCTTCCGTGCAGAATTTGACCCCTTCACGCCTTGGGAATTGAATCAGATTCAATCATGGGCGGAATCGCGTGATGCGACGATGATCAATTTCATGCAGGGCGCGAATATGCAGATTGCTAAAACTGGTGTCGAGACCGTCGGACGACCTGAATTCATTGGTAGTTACTTCATCGACCCCGAAACTTATCCCCCGATGCATGACATCCGTGCACTCCAACCGGATGGCGTGCCGATTGCGGAGTTATTCACCGGTGGCAATCAGATCGTCATCAGCGATAACTTGGCACAACGGCAGGAGATACAAGTCGGTGACACCGTACGAGTAAGCAATACGGAAGAACTCTTTACGGTTGTCGGCATCGTAGCAACAACAAATGAATCAAGCGTCCGCAATATCTTGAGTGCCTTCTTTGGCTTCTTCTATATGGATATTGAGGTGGCACAGTCGGTGATTGATTCCGAGTATGCACCAAATCGCGTCAGCATCTTATTTGAGCAAACACCATCTGCTGAGGTGATGGAAGATTATGAAAGCGACCTGCGACGGTTTGGACGAGTCGATACCTTCCATGAATTACTCGAAGGCTACACCTTTGTCTCGCAGATTTTGGGGGACTTCATCGTCGTGATGGGCTTGGGGGCGTTGCTCATTGGTGGTGTGGGCATTATGAATACGATGTTGGTGATGGTGCGTCGGCGCACCAACGAAATCGCGGCGGTCAAAACCTTTGGGCTCAAGGGTCGGCAAGTTGCTCTGCTCTTCATGACGGAAGCCTTGCTCTTGGGACTCATCGGCAGTGTACTCGGAAGTATCATCGGGATTT
The DNA here is from genome assembly GCA_028284565.1 of Anaerolineae bacterium. The sequence goes on from JANQRM010000591.1 coordinate 3,294, forward strand.
TGCTGAGTGGTGTGGCGAATCAATTCGGCGAACAATTCATCCAGCAGACAGTGGATTGGGTGATTTATCCCGAAGCACTGGCATATGGTTTTGTCTTGGGCATTGTGATTACGGTGGTCTTTGGGGTTGCTCCTGTGCTGACAGCGGTGCAAGTCCGACCCGCGAATATCTTGCGCCCCAATGAGAACAAGATGCCCGGCTTAGGGGTAATTCGCTCTGGCTTGTTGCTGATGTTTGTTACCTTGTCAATTGGCTTGATTGTCGGGCAAATCGTCCGTCCCTCGTTTGAACTGGTACAGAATACAGCCGAGTCCTTCAATACACCCTCTCCGTATCTCATTGGTATTATCAGCGTGACAGGGACACTGCTGTTCATTGGTCTGCTGATTATCCTGCTGTGGATTTTGGTTTGGCTCATTGGCAAATTTCCGACCTTTGGCAATGTCAGCCTACGATTAGCTCTACGTAATATGTCTACCCACCGTTTACGGACTGCGACGACTCTGTTGGCATTGAGCGCGGGGATGCTGGCGTTGAGTAGCATCACCTTTGTCGGGGAGGGTGCGCGTGAATTGCTCAATCTACAACTGACGCAGACCTTTGGTGGGAATGTCGTGGTGTTCCCCTTCCCCTTTGTCCCCACTGGAATCGCTGAAACGGGTATCAACCTTGCCTTGAATGATGTGCCGATTACCTACCGCACTCGTATCGACATCTATAATTTAGAAGTTGTGACTGTCGATGGGGAAGCCTCGTCAACTGGACGACGGGATTTTAACGGGACGATGTGGAAAAGTGACAACCCCAATCTGACATCAGCAAATATCGTGCTGGGGCGTGACTTCAATCCTGAGGATAGAGGGCAAGCGGTAATTACATTGACGGATGTGGATGCCTTTGAACTGAATGCGACGGTGGGTTCTATGCTGACACTCCGAGACGACTCAACGAGGAGTACTTTCCAAGCGGAGGTCATCGGCATTGTGGCGAGTGAAGAGAATGGCATCCCAGACATCACCCAACAAGGGATTCGCCTTGCGCCAGAGATTCCGAATGCCAATTTAGACTCGCAATTCACCATCTTCACCTATTTGGTGGAGGAAGAATATACGAATGAAGCTCTGGTGGCGTTGTCGAGTATTCCGATTGTGTTTTCACTGGATATTAGCTTCATCGACAGCTTACTTTCTCGGTTGATTACCCAATTCGCGGCGATTCCGACGATTGTGGGTATCCTCTCTCTCTTTGCGGCGGCGGTCATTATGGCGAATACGGTGGCACTCTCGACCTTAGAACGCCAACGGCAAATCGGCATCCTGAAAGCCATTGGACTCAAAGCGCGGAAAGTCCTGACTGTGATGCTGATTGAAAGTTCGATTATTGGCTTGCTGAGTGCTGTCTTGGGGATTGGGCTGAGCATAATTGGAGTGGCACTATTTACCTCGTTGGGTGGCACAACCATACCCCTACCACAAGATGCCCGTCTCACAGGTGTCGCACTCGTCGTCATAGCGATTCTCATCGGCTGGCTGGCGACGTTTTTGAGTGCGCGGGTCGCGCTCCGTGAACGGGTGATGAATGTGCTTCGGTATGAATAGCTACGCAATGAAATAATTTGTAAGGGCGTACAGCTGTACGCCCCTACTGATACAGTTTCTATGGACGGAATTGAGTCTCTGACCAGTCCTCAAACAAGGGCTGTAACTTCAGCCGTTGATACTTGCCTGTGGATGTAACGGGTATCTCGTCACCAAAGACGACCACTTTGGGCGATTTCTCGAAGGTCATCTTCTCTCGGCAGATAGCGAGGATGTCATCTGCATCGAGTTCTGCGCCTTCATTCGGCACAATATATGCGCCAACTTCTTCGCCGTAATAGGTGTTCTTGAATGCCACCGCCAAGCCGACATTCACGCCGGGAATATTGAGCAAGACCTCTTCAATATCAAAAGGACTAAATTTCACGCCACCCCGGTTAATGAGTTCCTTGATGCGCCCCGTAATGAAGAAGAAGCGTCGTCCGCGTTCATCTTCCAGATAAAAGCCTTCATCCCCACTACGGAACCATTGGAATTTGAAGGTCTCTTGGTTGGCATCGGGGCGCTTGAAATAATGCTTCATCACATTATGTCCACGAATGCAGATTTCACCACGTTCTCCCGCGCCAAGTTGTTCCCCACTGCCTTCGGGTGAGAAGATAGCCATTTCATTTGGCTCGATGGGACAGCCGATACTTGGATACCCATGATCGAGCAACCACGATTGATGTGCTTCCCATGTGAGGTCAATTGGCAAGAAACAACTGTAGCAGGTGGTTTCACTCAAGCCATAGCCATGCAATATCGGGAAACCGAAGCGATTTTCAAAATCTCGCGCCAATGCGACAGCCAGCGTCCCTGCACCACAGATGAAATGACGGAAGCGTGTGAGATTGCGTCGGTTAATCTTGCCCCCGAAAATGGTCTTGCCCTCGGCTTCTTGCGCATCCGCATATTCGAGGAGGAATTGCAACAAGGTCGGTACAACACTGACGACATGCACCTTCTCTTTGACCACTCGCTCCCAAAAATGGGACACGCTAAATTTACGATTTAACACAACCGATGCACCGACAAAGAGGGGGGTCATCAAGGTGACGACGATGCCGTTGACATGGTGAATCGGCAAGACACACATCGTACGCTGATTGCCCGTAATCGCTTGCCATTGGCTGATACCATGCGCGTCAATCATCAAATTGTATTGAGTCAAAACCACACCTTTGGGCGCGCCAGTTGTCCCGCTTGTATAAACGAGCAGGGCTTCATCGGACAATTCGGCTTCATTCGTGCCACCCGCGCGCATGGGGACATCACCCGCTTTTGTGCCTGTTTCATCGCCCAAAAAGGTCATGGGGCGGTTGCTCACTAAGTCATGGAAACTGGGTATGTCATCATTCGGTGCGCCACCTACACGAATGACATGCTGGATATTCGGCGCGCCGAGTTCGCCCTCGCTCCCATCTCCACCATTGATGATATGGTCTGCACGTTCCCAATATTCACCACGCACAAAGCAGACTTTCGCTTCACTATTCCGCAGGATAAAGGCGATGCGTCGGTCATCTTCTGCGACATTTTGCGGAGCAACCGTAGCCCCCAACACCCAACAGGCGAAGTAAATCAGCACCGTATCGCTATGATTATAGGCAATCGTCGCCACTCGGTCTCCACGCCGAATCTCCAAGTCTTCATATAGGAAGTTCGCTACTTGATGCACCCGCGCCACAAACTCCGCATAGGACAACTCTTCGCGGTCTCCATCGTCATCATAATGAATTAGGAAAACTTTATTGGGGGAGGCTTTGGCATGGAGTGAGAGGAGGTTGCGAATGTTTTTGAAGGGAATCTTGGATTGCTCTTGTGGCACACCTTTGTTGATATGCGCCTGATAAATATTCGCTTGCGTTTGCGCGTCAAGTTGAGTCATTGCCTATCCTTATGAGCATACTATTTGATGAATGGGCAACATTACCCGCGTCGTGCCGCCGCCTGATACCAGAAGTCGCAAATCTCGTCGATGAGGATTTCTTCATCTTTATATGTCGCATCAATCTCATAGATGTTATCGGCTTTGCGGATTGCCCATTCGCGTGCGAGTTCTCCCATTGCCATTGCCCGTTCTGAGGGGTTGTGATAACGCGCGCCCATCGAAATATGCATCCCCCGTAAGATGGCATCCAGGCGTGCCACCAAACAGCAGACGATACCTGTTTCTTGCAAGCGTTCCAGATGGTCGCCATTTGTCAACGTACTGCCGGGGATACGCAATACCGCTTTGCGATAGAGCGAAATCTCATCCATCATCTCATCTTCAACCGCTTTAAGATGACGTCCGCCGTAGGTATCTCGAATCGATTCCGTAGATTCTCCCAGCCGTGCTTCAATTTGTTCTTCCACATCCACAAAACGCATTCCCATCTTCTCAGCAACTTGGCGGGCAATACGTGGTTTATTCGGTTCGATATAACCCGTCAGAATCAGGTTCTTATCGGAAAGAAGCGGAAAGGACATGCTTACCAGCCGTTGGGATACCACGCATCGAAGATTGCACCGAGTTCATCATAGGTATCGACAATTGCATCAGGGTGAATGATGCCTTCCGTCAAGTCTTGTCCATGAGGTTTGGTACGAAGAACGGCTTTCATGCCGACCTCCTGTGCGCCACCTATGTCCGCCACCGGATTATCGCCAATGAAAACGGTATGTTTGGGGGATAGATTCAAGCATTCTAAGGCAGTCTCAAAGATACGGGGGTGCGGTTTTAGATAGCCTGCGTCCGCCGCCGACAAGCGACAATTGGGGAAGTAGTCCATCAAGCCATGTTCTTCAACTTCTTTATCGCGCATCGACATCGGCTGACTGGCATTTGTGACAATACCGAGTTTGATACCCCTTGTGGTCAATTCTTCAAGAAAAGGTGGCACATCGTCAAACACTTCTGTTCCCCGAATCTTGCCCCAACTATAGGCTTCAATACAGGATTCAAGGTCAAAACAATCGGGTTCTGCACCCAATGCATGTAGCGTTTCCCGCAGAATCTCTGGCATGACAGGGGCGCGCAGGTTATTGCGAGCCTCTGCCCATGCTTCACGGGTCTGCTCCATATAGGCATTCACGAGTGTTTCCAGTGAAATATCCTCCGTCAAACAGGCTTGTGACTTCATGAGTTCCAAGACTCCCCGTAAACGGTCTGTTTCCAATTCACCCCAATTTCCAGAGAAGTTGCGCCAGCTAATGAGTGTGTCGTCAAAATCAAAGAGGACTGCTTTAAGTTGAGCCATTAGCCTGCCTCGACAATGGCAGTGGTTTCTTCCTCAGCAGGAGATGCGTGTAGGTCGATTTCCGCGACATCTTTGGCACGCCATACAAGCGTGGTGGTGTCCATCCCTTCAACAAAACTGGGATAGGCTGGCGACCAACCGACTTCTGATTTCAATTTATCATTCTTAATCAAGGTACTATATTTGAGTGTTTCTTCTTGTGCAGACAGGGGGAAGATATAAGACCGCCAACCACCTGACGAATATTTCACATTGCCAAGCCCGATGGCTTCGGAGAGTTGTTCGGCAAACGCATTCGGTGTTGCAGGCGTATTATCCGCTACATTGAACACAACGCCTGTCGTTTCGGCATCCGTTTCATGTTCAATCAACGCAAGCACGGCAGAGGCAAGGTCGGCTTCATGAATCCAGCTTTTCGGTGCTGTTCCCGCATAGACACCACGACTATGTTGGAAGGCATTCGCAAGGTCGAAAGTTGCCCTTGAGTGTCCACCATAGAGATAACCCCCGCGTAGGACATAACCCGTGACACCGCCATCTAATATGGCATGTTCAGCCTGTTCGATGTCATGTGCCATGTCATCATGCGCGACGTGTGCCGACTCATCGACGGCTTCTCCGTGCGTATCCCCATAAACGGAAGCAAAACTCAACGAAATGATCTTTTCCGCGCCCATTTGACCAGCGGCTTCGGCTACTGCATTGGCAGATTGTTTCAAGAATGCTCCGTCCCAATCCACTGCCATGTGTGGCACACCATTCATCGTCGCCGGAGCTAGATGCACTATCACATTGGCATTGTTGAGTTTGAGTGCGCTACGGATTTCACCCACGCGCGTTACATCTGTAAAGGTTGGGATGCCCCCATCGGCGCGCACTTGATTGGCACTCTTCGCAGAACTTTCACAGGCTCCCGTGACTTGGATACCTTGCCGTGCGAGGAGCTGTACGGTTGCCCGTCCTGCTCCCGTGTTCGCACCCGTCACAAAGACGCGCCATGTGTTGGTTTGTTCTTCTTCTTTTGTTTCAGCGGTTACGTTTTCATCGGTCATGGTTGATCTCTTTCCCGTGTCAAATAGGGCTATTATGCCACAAAACCTTTCTCATGGGGACAAAGAATCTCATCCAATAGCCATTTCTTCATCGTTAATAAGGATAGTAGCCAACAGGCGCATCTTATGGGTAATATGAAGTCCTTATGCTAAAATAAAACATTGTTGGTTACAGGCATCCAAAATAGGGGATACCGATGATTGGAACCCGCTTAGGGCAATACGAAATCATCGAAGAAATTGGCAAGGGGGGCATGGCAACGGTTTATCGTGCCTATCAACCCCCAGCAGACCGCTTTGTCGCTGTCAAAGTTATTCACCGTGCCTTAGCCATTGAAGCGGGCGGGATGGAACGTTTTGAACGCGAAGCCCGCCTCGTAACCCGCCTCGAACATCCCTATCTCCTGCCTGTTTACGATGTCAGTGTGGATACCGACCCGCCCTTTATCGTCATGCGCTATATGGAAGGTGGAACGCTCAAAGACGTTCTTCGCCGAAGCAATACGATTCCCATCCCAGAGATTCATCACATGATGAAACAAGTCGGTGATGCATTGGATTATGCGCATCGGCAAGGGGTCGTCCATCGAGACATCAAGCCAACCAACATCATGATTGATGAAGATGGCAATGCCTTCCTCACCGATTTTGGGATTGCACGTATCAACGAGGATGAAGGTGAGGGCTTAACCCAAACCGGATTCACCGTCGGCACACCCGGCTATATGGCTCCAGAGCAGGGGCTAGCTGATGACAATATTGACGGACGCGCCGACATCTATTCGCTCGGTATCATGATTTTTGAGATGGCAACTGGCAAAACGCCTTATAGTGGAGGCACACCCCTTGCTATCATCATGCAACACATCCAAGACCCGATTCCAAAAGCCACATCCATCAATGAAGAGCTACCCTCGGATTTTGATGAGATTATTCAAAAAGCCCTCGCCAAGAAGCCTGCAGAACGCTACGACACCGCGCGCGAACTCGTTCATGATTTAGGGACCTTACTCGAAACCTCCGAAATTCGTGTTGAACCGACGATGCTACGCTTGGCTGCACGAGAAGCTATCACTAATATCAAGCAACGCCGTGCCGAAATTAAAGATGAAATCGACACGATCATGGCGGGCTTTGAGGCGGCGCGGACACGAGTCGTTGCAGAAGATGATGAAACCCCAACAGTGCTGACTCCGCCCGGCGAAACCCAAGCCGCACCCATGCCACCCGTTTCAGAAACCTCACGCACACCTTATTTCATTGGGGCAGGTGTTCTTGCAATCATTGCCATCGTAGCGTTATTAGCGTTAGGTGGGAGTGGCGATAACGGCGAAAGCGCAACCTCGACAGCACGGGCTGTTGCTGATAATCAGACGGCAACTCAACAAGCCTTTGCTTTGGCGAATCCGTCGGATACACCAACAGACGAACCCACAGATACCCCCGAAGTTAGTCCGACACCGAGCAATACGCCTACGAATACCGTAACGCCGACGGATACACTCACGCCATCGAATACACCGACAGATACAGCGACTCCGACCTCAACACGCACACCCACTAACACACCGACTCGGACTCCAACACCAACCGACACCCTAACTCCGACAGATACGCATACACCGACCTTCACGCCGACTCCGGCAACCCCCGTGATGCAAGCCCGTCAAGATTTAGCTGTCCGCACGGGCCCCGGACCCAACTTCCCAGAGATTGATTCGGTCAATCAAGGACAAAATGTCGAAATCGTGGGGCGCAGTGATGACAATCGCTGGCTACAGATTCTCTTGCCCAATGGCTCAACCGGCTGGGTACTCTCGTCGAGCACCTTGAACACCATCATCGGCAATCGGGAGATTATCGTCACGGTTCCATCGCCAACCTTCACACCGAGTCGCACACCCACTCCCACGCCGACTTCGACGAATACGCCCACCGCAACCAATACACCGACTCCCACGCGGACTCCATCCCCAACCGCAACCGATACCTTGACCCCAACAGACACAGCAACATTTACGTTGACCCCAACAGATACGCCATCACCAACCAATACGCCAACAGATACACTAACGCCGACCTTGACACCCACCGACACGCCGACGAAT
>JANQRM010000375.1 GCA_028284565.1 Anaerolineae bacterium
TTGAAACGCAAGGGTTGTGACTTCTCCAATCGCAATATGGTCGGGGTGACCATATGCGCCATCGGGTCCAAAGGTAACGATCATATCTGGGCGAAACACCAGAATGGCATCTGTTACCCGCTGGATCAATTCGGGTCGATTGATCGTCGCCAAAGCACCGTCGGGATAATCCCAACATTCCATCTCTTCGACACCCAAAGTTTGGCAGGCTTGTTGCAGTTCGTCACGCCGTACATCACCCAAACTATCCCGAGTCGCCCGTTCAATATCATGAATTTGTCCCGCTTCGCCACGAGTCGCTGAGATAATTTTCGTGTATGTGCCAATCGCATTGTATTTGGCTAAGGTTCCTCCCATGCAAAAGACTTCATCGTCGGGATGGGCAAATATGCCCAGCATCCGTTGTTGGGATAGGGGACGTGATGACTCGTTCATACGACCTCTTCTCGTGAGATAGGCTTAACTCAGCAGACACAATTGGATAGGGTTTTTTGACAAGCCATTGAATGAAATAGTACATTCTCAAGTATCATTTTACCGTTTCAGACGAGACTCGCCACCTATGCAAGCCAAACATCCCAACTATCAGCAAGTTGTCCGCGAGATATTTCATCAAGCCCCTTTTATTCAAGAATTGGGTATCCAAATTGACCACATAGAAGTTGGCAGAATCGAAACCAGCCTCGACATCCAGCCAAAGCATCTGCAACAAAATGGCTATGTTCATGCCGGAGTCCAAGCAACCATAGCAGATCACACAGCTGGGGCTTGTGCGGGAACACTGGTTGGCGAAGATGAATTCATCCTCACTGTGGAATTCAAAATCAATCTGCTTCGTCCAGCACTAGGAGAACGCCTGACCTGTATTGCCAATGTCCTCAAACCCGGACATCGCTTCAGTATTGTCGAATCGGAAGTCTTTGCTCATACAGATGACACAAGCAAACTTGTCGCCAAAGCCACCGTCACACTTGCCCATGTTGCGAAATAGACACAGCTACCCACTGTCTAAGCGATAGTCAAAGGTCAAAATACTCCGCACTGCCGGAAGAGCCGGGTCAATCGGACGAATGAGGTCGGCTTTGTGCCACGTCTGCTGATCGTTAAAGATGTAGGTGTCTAGTATCTCTGTGAGGGTTAATTGATGCAACAATTGCTTATCATTGTCATAGATTGATGCTGTCCCACCCTCCGCATTTTTATACTCAGCTAGATGCACGGTCACAAACTCCGCCCCATCTTTATGGATGCCCTCTGGTGTTGGATGCCCTGCCTCATCTGCGCTGGCAACGACGCGAATCAAATGCACATCCACAATCCAGTTTTGTTGATGATGATATGTATTTAGTGGGAAATGCCGAAAATCAAAGCGTATCAGTTGATGAAGAAAGGGATTCTGTGCAATGTCGTTTGTGAGCGGGGCAAATTTACGAACAAAGCCCCCTGTCACATGATTAATATCTTTGCTCTGGAAATAATCCACATGGGGTAGAAGCGTCAGGCTTTCAGTCACGGGTTCAAATTGAAAGCGTCCATACCGCCTAAACCGATACTTGCCATCATTCGGAAGATAGTCATCGGCAGGCAAATCAGCATAATATTCCCGCAAATCGTCCCATGCCGATTGCATGGATTTGGATAGTTGAATCGCATCAGCCCGAATGTGGCTATGGTAATGAGTTATCAACTCATCTTGAATCGGATGTGAGGTCGTAATGTTCATTGTTGTCAGCACGTTTCCCCTTCTGATTCATGCCTCATCCAATCAATTGTTTCTATACAAGCGTAACGGATTCTTGGTTGAAACTCCACACTTTTCCAAGCTGATGTATACTTACCCCAAGTTAGCAGACTCTAGCAAGAGAGACACACATGCAATCACGTCCTACTTCAAACATTCGTAACCTGCTGTTGGGTTGTTGTCTACTATTATTGTCCCTTGCCTCTAGTCTGCTCCCGCTATCTGCACAGGATGGCTTGAACCTGCCCACCGACCTATATGTCTTGCAAACCAACGGACAAATTGATCGCTATGGGATAGGCGTAATTGGTGTTTCGACAATCACGCCTGATGACACCTTTGTCGTCGATTTTGCGGTTGCGCCTGATGGCAATTGGCTCGCCTATCGTACCCAAGAGGCCCTTTATCTCGACAATATGTTTCGGGAAGAGGATGATATTCAACTTGAAGGGACATCCGCTAGTGTGCCACCCATTCGGGGACAAGGCGAAACTATTACTTGGTCACCCGATGGCAGTGCGGTTGCTTATACTACACTGACCGGATTGCGTGTTTATTTCACCACCGGACAATTTTTCGATATCGAGATTTCGCCCTTACTTCATCTCACATGGTCACCCAATGGAACCTATCTCGCAGGCGAAGCAGAGGGCAATATCTGGTGGATTTATCGCCGTGCGGGGACAGAACTCATCCTCACTAGTGCCATTCCCTTTTCCTACGGCATTGATTGGCTCAACGACTCGCAACTTGTCCTCATGCCCGATACAGGCGGGATGTTCATCATGGATTTGGCAAGCGGGAATGCCCAAACGCCACTTCTAGATGCGTCTGCGATCTATCATCGCCCCTTCGTCGAGCCTGCCGGAACCATTCTCGCTTTCGCAGAAACCCTTAACGATTCATCGCGTGGACAATTGGTTCGTGTTTCTTCAGGTGATACTGGAGCAACCGCCAATTTAATTGCAACAGGGGACATCATGCTCGAGAACATCCTCTGGACACCGGGCGGACGTTTGGTCGTGGCGTTTCAAGGAGGCGCACTCGCCCTGATTGACCCGACAAGTGGTGGAGGTTTTACCCTACCCATTACGAGTGCCGCAACCTATGGCTGGGGAGTGTATCGTCCTAACACCATCGACAGTCTCATACTCTCCCAAGATGGCTATTTTCTGGCAGAAGATGGGCAGGGAATCGTCCAAGTGTGGCAATTACCCCGCGACAATCGCATTCCCTTCACCGTCACCCCAGCCGAAGCCAGTATCAAAGCCTATGCCATCTCAGCTAACGGAGACCAAGTAGCATACGTGAGTGACAATCAACTCTTCCTACACACCATCGGCACAGAAGATGACGCTCAAGCCTTAGTCGCTATCGAAACGACCTTCCGCAACGTTCGATTCAGTCCAGATGGAGGACGCTTGATTTATGTCACGGATAGCACGCCAGACAATCCCGAAGGGGGTGTTTGGCAACTCGATATCGCATCCAGTGAAACGCAACTCATCCTCCAAAATGGACCCGCCGGGGAAGAAGCTGTCTATGCCCCACCGTTCTACCGCAATCCTCAATTCGCGCCTAACATTAACGCCATTCTGGTTGAAGCAGGCGGTGGTGAATCCACGATCTTGCAATTAGTCGATTTGAATACGGGTGAGGTACTTGATGTGGGGCAATATGATGCGGGCTTTTGGCTACGGGATGGTCGCTTGGTGGTGTATGGCACAGGCATTGGTATCGGCGACCCCCAAGAGAGTAATATCACCATCCTAGACATCAACACCCAAGCTGAACCCATTCCCTTATTCACTATCCCCCCAACTGTGCGCGTCGAATCGCTCGAAGAGACCCAACAAGGCAATCTGCGACTCATCACCCAGCCCAATATCGACGGACCAACACCCCAGCGCGTTGTCAATATTCCCATCAATGGGGATGCCAGTCGTTTACAAGACATCGGTTTTATCCAGTCCCCACGCTTCTCTAATGATGCGCGTTATATCGCTGGATTAACCCATCCACAAGGTTCACTGATGGTCATGGACACACAAAGTCAAATTAACTTTATCATCGCCTTCCCAGCCTCAGTGTGGTCATTTCAATGGCGATAGGTTACGGAGCGGGAGCTAAGACAGGTTCACGACGCTCACTACGATACCAAGAAACGAATCCATGAATTGCCATAAACAAGAGGGTGACATAGAGCAAAGAGATAAAACGAACCTCGCGCGAGAAATACAAAAAGATGCCAATCACATCCACAATAATCCAATAGACCCAACTTTCAATGCGCTTTTGTGCCATCAAGAGCATCGCTGTAAAACTCATTATGGTTGTCAAAGCATCCAGATATGGTACTGCGGCGGGTTCTGGAAATAAGGTCGGGACAATCTCATGTGCTTGGCTCAAGAACCATCCTGTCAAGCCAGATAATATCAGGGTGATAACGACCACAATCAGGATAGTGCGGGGAATGCTAAAAAAGACGATTTGTTTTTCATCCTCATTCCCAACATCATCATTTCGTAATGCTGTCCGCCACAACCACCAACCATAGGCACTTGCTCCCAGATAATATACTTGCTCCAGTGCATCGGCATACAAGCGAATCTGATAGAACAAAATCATATAGAGTATTACACTTACAATTCCTACGGGCCATGTCAGCATATTACGGCGGGCAATTAACCAGACAGAAGCAAGATACAAAACAGTTCCCACCAGTTCGATATAGCTCAGGGGATAATCAAAAACGGTTATGGCTACCGTATCTACACTTAACAAATCCATCGTCATGTCCCTTTCTCAAAAAGATAGTCACCCAAATTGTGATACTTCTGAAATCGACTCAGCACCCGACGCACTGTCTGAATACGAGTTTCTAAATCACCTTGTAATAGAATATAGGGAAGACGGCGCGCCTTCATATCTGCCACAATTTGCTTCTGGAAAATCTGTCGGTTCACGTCACCAGACCGATCCCAAGTGTTTGCATAGGGAATATCCACATCACACAAGAACACAAGATCATATCGAGAGACTGCTTGCTGAGCCAATTCCACCAAGCGAGGATGAACACTTCCATGATAATCGAGTGCAAACATATAGGTTGTTATTGCATTCGTATCAACAAAAAGATATTCATTTGCTTCCACAACAAGATGGTCTTCCCGCTCCAGATGCCCCTCCGCAATCTCTACTAATTGTTCTGGGGTCAACCGTCGCTCCACCTGATGCACTTCCCAATATTCCCGACCATATTCCGGCATCCATACGGTATCAAAAACAGAAGCCAACTTAGAAGACAAAGTGGTCTTACCCGTGGATGGCGCACCCAAAAACACTACACGAGTAATCAAATCTCGATATACTTCGGGCGACACCATCTGTCGATTGTCATAGAGATTAGCTCGAAGCTGGGTACTCGATATGGGATAGTGTTCTCGCTTAGCATCCACCAAACGATTCACAGCATTCAACGCGCGACTCATATGCTCACCATAAAATTCACTGGAATAGAAATGCGTGATATTGCGAATGTTCAAGCGATTGAGAATGTAATCTTCATGGCGTTGCCGTATATCCGGTGTATCTCCAACCTCATTGGGACCATCCCATGCTTCAATTACCTGAACTTGAGGATACAAAGTCCGAATCCAGTTCGCCCGTACAGTTAATGGAGTCGTTGTTGTTTCTGGTGCATCATAAATTATGACTGATACCTGATCCATTTCTCGCAAGGCGGTGTCAATCACATGCTGATGTCCCCGATGTAGTGGTGCATACTTCCCTAATGTCAGACCATGTGTAGCCATTGATGGTTACCGTGGTATTTTCTCACATCCAATATTTGATATTAAAGGCTCATAGAAGACCATAATAAATCAAAAGTGTTCAACAATCAACAGGAATCCTATAATGTTGATAGGTTATAATACAAATAATTTTGAGTAACGGGCTGATAACACTATGACTCAATTGGACTCGAATTTAGATGAATGGCGTGAAGCGGGGACGTGGCTGGATTTTCGGGGGCATCGCATCTTTGTCACCGAAAAAGGAAAAGGCACACCCATTCTCGTTCTGCATGGCTTCCCAATTGCTAGCTACGATTATGCACGTCTCAGCCCCTTGCTTGAAAAGGATTATCGCCTCATCTATTTCGACTTCTTGGGCTATGGCTTTTCCGATAAGCCTCAACATCATCCCTATTCCCTGTTTGAACAAGCGGACATCACCCAACACGTCGCGCAACATTTCGGCTTCGACTCTGTGAATATCCTCACGCATGACATGGGCAATTCTGTCACACTCGAAATTCTTAAGCGAGGCACACCCATTGTCGAAAATTTGGTGATGCTTAATGGGAGTGTCTTGCTTGACTATTATCGCCCATTGATTACACAAAAACTGCTCTTGCATCCTGTTATAGGACCCTTGGTGAGTCGCTTTCGCTTAATTCGCAAGCCGATGTTTGCCCGACAATTTGGCAAAATCTTCGCCCAACAACCCCCTTCTGAAGAGATAGACGCTTTTTGGAAATTGATCGGTTACAACGATGGTATGGCAAATTATCATCTGCTGATTCGCTATCTCAATGAACGCTTGGTGCATCAACATACATGGCTCGAGGCATTAGAAACACACACTGCGCCCTTAACCGTCGTCTGGGGACAGCTGGACCCCGTTGCCGTACCCAAAATAGCAGAAGAAGGCATCTTAAAACGGCGGACGGATACAACTTACATTCCTCTCCACGACATCGGGCATTTTCCTCAATGGGAAGCACCTCAACACATTGCCGACGCAGTACGCCAAGCAATACACTAATAATATTGAAAAACAATCTTGTATATTGGCGTAAAGTATCGAATCCTTATATCATGACATTCCATATCGGTTGGTTTGGGGATAACGGTAGATGACAAGTCGTGTCCTTGTATTGGAAGATGAAAAAACCCTGCTACGTCTGTACACAAAGGGACTAAAAAGTGAAGGTTTCGAGGTGCTTCCTGTCGAAACCATGCAGGAAGCAGAGGCACTCCTCGAAAGCGAGACTATCGATTGTTGGGTATCTGATATTAACTTGGGTTTTGTGCAGGGTTTAAATACACTGACGAAATTGTATCGCACACGCCAGTCCAAAGGGGTGCAAATCGTCGTAATTTCTGCCGCGATGGATACCTATCAATACCACTGTAAAGACCTTAAACTTGACTATCTTGCAAAGCCTGTATCTTACAAAGTCTTAGCTCAGCGAATCCGTAATATCCTCAATCAAGCGGGAGACACCAATTAGACGTCGAAAAAAATCGGCAACGGAGACTGAAAAGCCCGGCAAAACGTCGACGCCATCAATCGTATCCGACACTGTTAAAACCGTTGTTGTCCCGTCTGGCAAATAAACCACGACCTCTTGGATATCGGGATGAACAACCCAAACCACGACTTGATGGGCTAAATAGTTGCGAACCTTTATCCAGAGATGGCTAGCCGAATCTGTTGGCGAAACCACCTCCACTGCTAATTCGGGTGGGATTGGATTAAATCCTTGACGGGCAAGTTGAGCCTGTTTGGTTTTAGAAAGATAGGCAACATCTGGAGCATAACGTTCATCACCCACTTGGTAGCCTCCGCCTTCGCCAGTCACATGCCCTGCTAATCCGGTTCGAGCCAAAAATGACTTGAGCAAATAAGCAATTTGCAACGCAATGGCAGACACGTAAGCGTTTGATGGCACATCAATCATCCTTCCATCAATAAGTTCAACCTGTCGGTGAGCATTTTCCGGTTGCGTAATCCATTCATCAAAAGCATCTGGACGAATGGTCTGTTCATGAAGCATGGTATTCACCTAAACTAAGACAAAAGCAACTGAAATTATTTTAACATAGGTTCATAGGAAAGGATTTTCTTACGCCAATCATCGGGGACAGGAATCGTCTGGTTCTGTTGATAATCAAAGGCAACCATCACCGTGAGACCTGTCGCTACAATGTCACCTAATTGACCCTTGTTGATTTCAGCAAGCGCATACTCCAAATCAAAACTCTTGCCCCCAAGACGAGAACAGCGTGTCAACACGGCAATCTCTTGAGCAAATGTCACAGGCTGTTGATAATCCACACTCACTTTCGCCAAAATCATGCCCAGCGTATTCCAACTGCCCGACCAATCACAGACATCCCGAACATAGAGAATGCGACCCTGCTCCATGTAGGTCAGGTATTTGGCATGGTTGACGTGTCCCAGCACATCCAAATCGGCAAAGCGAACGGTTACATCACTACGGTGACGGAAGTGTTCGAGGTTGGTCATGAATATTCCTAAACAGAGAAAAATTCTTTGACAGGAACTGCAAAATTGGGCAACACAGATTCGCCTGTATTTGTGGGGGCATCTTGCATGGAAAAATTCTCCTCTAAACCTCTTCATGAGTATAACATAAGCACCCAATTGGACAGATGAAAGCCGCCGATAAGCTCTGCAATGAATTGATGAAGTTGAAGTGCGTTGAATTGAGTGTCATTAGTCAACCTTATGCGAATGTTAATGACTCAAGCGAGTATTCCTTGTATGCTATGAGGAAACATCTTGCAAAACTTGTATTAGGTGGTGAGTGATGAACGTATCAGCGTCGAATCCAGTTGAACGACGAGGTTTTCTTGTCAGTTGGGTCTTTGGCACGCTTGTAGCCTATCCCTTTGCGGTGATATTGCTGTGTACTGGGATGGTGGTTATGATGATGATCTTTGGTCTGGCACGCGGTTTTGACCAGAGCATTTTCATGAAAACGACAAGTGAGTCCTTATTTTTGTCATTACTCGGCGGGGGATTGGTGGGCTTGGCAGTCGGGTTGGTACAAGCATATAGCTTGCATCAAACACACAGGGCATTTCCGTCGGGCTGGCTCTCGATGAGTACGCTCGGTGGGATTGTGGGTGGTGGATTTTTGACAATGCTGATTTGGCAAGCGGGCGATACTCCCAACAGCATTATGTTTTGGCTCGTGGTTCCCATCTTCTTAACGATTCTTGGCTGTTTCCAAGTGCTTGCGTTACGCCATATTGTCAATCAAGCTATCGTGTGGGCAGGTGTGATGTTTGCCAGTGGATTGGTCGTGAGTTGTTGTCTCTGGTTCGGCATTCAAGAGTTGACCTATTTCTCCATTGGTATTGAGCGAGGCATGCTGGGCATTATTGCACAAGGGTTGGTATCGGGCATCGCATTGCACTATCTCTTGGAGAATCATCTGCGAAACGAAACCATTTCGACCCGAAAAGCGTCTATCTATAAAGAATTGTAAAGAAATTGACTCATACATCGGAAAACGTTGTATAATACATCAAAGTAGTGAGGGATGTATCGCATGGAAGACATTCAGAGCAAGCGGTTTTTGGGTTGGTGGCTTTTTGGGAGTGTCATTGTCTACCCGATTGCAGGTGGGGCAGTGGTCGCGTTGTTGATGACGGTTGGACTCGCATTGGATACGATGTTCAATTTATCGGCTGTATCTGAGACCGTTGATATGATGCTGTTTTTGGGCTTTATCGGGTTAGCTGGTCTGATCATCGGCGGAACAGTCGGGATGCTCCAACGCAACACCATTCGCCATCACATCAAATGGGATATGCACCATTGGGAACAGATGAGTGCGATAGGTGGGATTGTGGGCGGAGTGGTCATTTTCTTGTTGCTCGTACCCTTCATCCTCAACACGGCTGATCCCGATCAATTCACTATCATTCTCATGATGCCCTTGTTTGTCCTCTGCTTGAGCTTCTTCCAATTTGGTGTCTTGCGTCAATATGTCCAGCAAGCATGGCTGTGGACACTCACAAATGTTGTGGGTGGTTTGATTTTTAGTGGCATGGTTGTCGTCAATTTGCCAGAGACAACAGTAAGTCCTGAGTCATTTTATTATGTCTATCAATTTGATGTCATGACGGCACAATTCGCCCATATCCTAATAGCAATGTTATTGCAAGGATTGGTCACTGGCTTTACCATGCTTTGGTTGTTTGAGCGTCATGCCATTCCTTTTGCTGATGAAACAGTCCAAGACAAACCCCACGACATCAAGAGTGTGTGGGATGAAGTCATCTAATCGAGTAATGAAAGGGTGAATCATGGAAAAGAAAAAGAAGCACATACAAGAGGTTCAATCACTGCGCTTTGTGATGTTGTGGGGGTTGACTCTTTTCGTCGGTTGGGGCATTGCCTTTTTCGCTATGATGAATTTGGATATGGATATCGATTACGATGATATTCTCAGCAATTTGCTAATGATCGGTTTTTTGGGGAGCTTGATGGGTGTACCTGTTGGACTCCTGCAGACGCGCTTCTTGCATCGTCGTCTCCACATGCCTGTTCGCCATTGGGCAAAGCTGACGACCTTTGGCTTTATTGGCGGTTGGCTCATTGTCTTCGTAATCGGACGTATCGAGATTTACCCGATATTTTTCTCCCCGCATCTGTGGTTTCTCTCCATTTTCCTCCTACCTGCTGTGATGCAATGGTTTAGTCTACGCCAGCATATTCGACATGCGTGGCTCTGGATGGTTGCCAACGGGGTGGCAAATTTCGTCTTTGTGACCGTTTTAATGTCAATTACAGAACTCCTTGGAAATGTGCCAATCGATGGCTTGTTAGCAGTGATTGCTGTTATTGGTGGCGTTGCATGGGCATCAGGCATCGTGCCGGGTGTGACGTTGCTTTGGTTGACACAGACGAATCGAGTCGAAGATCATGAAATGGCAATTGCCAGTCACTAAGAAGACCAACATGGAGAAGAAAAAGAAGAACAACATTCAAACCCGTCCGATACCCTTTGCGCTTGGCTGGGGACTCGTCTTCACATTAGCATGGGCAATTGTTTACCTCATTCTTGACGCTTTGCAATTGGGGTCGAATGATTTGGCATCCGACTTGATTTTCGCGCTCTTCATCGGTGGCTTGATGGGGATGCTCATGGGGACATTGCAACATCTGTTGCTGGAACGCTGGCTTGGTCAGGATGTTAAGCATTGGGTGCGCCTGACTCTTGTGGGGTCTATCGCGGGTTGGGGATTGCTCATCCTTTTCTTGGAATATGTTGAACAGAACCGACTCTATCACCTGCCCGACTCGCTTCCATTCTTGTTCCTCTTCGTCGTACCAGCAGTTGTACAGTGGGTCTCTCTTCGCAACGTCGTGCGTCTCTCGTCCCTGTGGATAGGTGGCAATGCAGTTGCCAATTTCATTTTTATCAATGTCATCTTGTCAGCACGCTACAATGAAACCTTTGGAGCCGTCAGCTTAGGCGCATTATTGAGTGGCGTGGCGATGGGAATTGTCATGCTGGCGTTGTTCCAATGGAATCGGGCTGAGTTGGATAAACACCAGACAGAGTTTATCTAGTGCGACAGACTTATCATCAACTTGCCAATTCTCCACTTGGTTTTGTATTGGGATGGGGCTTAGTTTCCACTCTAGGTCTCTTTATTGGGACAATACTTCTTCCACTTCGAGATATGACTCTTGCTAGTCTGCCCACCTTGATTGGGTGGGGACTGCTTGACGGGCTTGTAATCGGATTGTGCATTGGTATTTTACAAGGAGCATTTCTCAGAAGAAAAGTTGAAATTAACTGGAAACAGTGGATTGCATTTACTGTAATAGGTTTTTCCACAGCGCTGATTTTCTTTGGTATAGCCGTGTACTTTAATGGCGTTCCAACGTATTCAGCTGATTCAGGAATCTCAGGTGAGATAATTTCCTCAGAATATCTAACTTACTTTATCTTCGTTACAGTTGCTATCTCACAGTATTTTGTACTACGAGACTCCTTTAATTCTGCATGGTTATGGATTCTAGCGAGTTTTGCCTCAACAGCTCTGGATATATTAATATCTTTTCCCATTGTAATAAATTCTCATTTAAATTGGTTTATTGTGGTTATCCTTGCAAAGTCAATTCATGGTTTCATTGGAGGGATAACACTCTGGTATCTCGTCACTCGGAAACAAGGCTTAGGAAAACAAAAGGCGAAAACTTAGCCTATTCCACCACGCTTGCCCTACGACGATGCTCACAAATGAGCAAAATACGTTATGATAAGGACGACGTTATCGCCAGTGGGAGACTTAATCCACATTTGAGGAGGTCAGCAGATGATTCGCCCCATACAAAGTCAACGCTTCTGGTTTATCTGGATTGCCGCCAGTATCGCTGTTATTCCCTTGATAATCATTCTGGGCTTCATCATCTCGATGGTGTGGACAACTTTGACTGCACAAGTCCTCTTGCCCTCGAATGCCTCCTATATCTACCCGACCAGCTTTGATAGTTCCGCCAATTTCCAAATCTTCCAGCTGATTAATCTGGGAACATGGGGAGCCGTGATGGGACTCTGTGTTGGCATTCTGCAAAAAGCGGTCATCAATCGTCGCTTAAATCTGAATGTGCGTGGCTGGCGACGGGTCACTTTATTCGGTGGAATCGCTGGCTTAGTCTTGTTGCTCTTTGCCTCCAATGGGGTGAAGTCCATTTATGATGCCTTTTATCTCGATATTTACCGCCTTAAAGCACAAGGGATATTCCAATTGATATTTGGCGTATTGCCATTTGTCTTCTTGCCGATGATGCTGAGTATCCCACAAGCCTTGATTTTGCGTCGCTATGTGCGCTCGGCGTGGTTGTGGGTGCTGGCAAATGCAGTGGGTGGCTTTGTTTTTGGGATGTTGGTGCAGGGTAGGTCAACGGGTTTTGCTGATTGGGTACTGGCGGTTGTTGCTATCGGCGCAATTACCGGATTTGCCTTACTCTGGCTACTCCATCGTCTGCCCAAGCAAACACACGACGAGAACCATCTCGCCTATGTGCCAGTCCCAATTGAAACGGATGAAAAGCCCCGTAACCCATCGGTCTGGGATGAGATTGACTAATTCATCTCACTAGTTTTTCAATACACCATCTAAGCGAAGCCCTGACTTCTGTCGATAACAGGGCTTTTTGCTTTTCCTTATCCCTGTTTATAATCTGCCCATTAGTGGTTCAGCTTAGGTTTTGTCTGTATGGAATTTCGCTTTCGTCTGTCTGTTATTATGCTTGTTGGCTTGCTGGTTGTCGCCACATGGACCTATCCGCAATGGCGTGGCTTTTTTGTGGATACCACTGTCATCGAAGAGTTTCCCGGACTTGCCCTCGATTTGCAGGATGACTTCCTCTCCTTGCCAGACGATGAGCGACAAGCCCTGCTGGAACTCCGTGAACAAGACCCCGATATGGCACTGGAAATGGCGCAGGTCCTGCTTGCGGGCGATTCACAGGTCGAAAATCCAGATGAGGCAATGGACGAAAGCACACAAGCTATTAGCACTGGCTCGTTTATTGAAATTGATGCGCTCCATTGGGGAGCGGGTACAGCAACCATCTATCAACTGCCTGACCAAAGCCGAGTCTTACGATTAGAGGACTTTAGCTCAGCGCGAGGTGGGATTGTGCATGTGTATCTGTCGCGTGATTTTGAACCGCGTACTACTGTCGAAGTGGGCGTTGATTTCATTGATTTGGGACCGCTCAAAGGTAACATCGGCAACCAGAATTATGAGATACCCACAGGCTTGGATTTGAGTCCCTACAATTCTGTCGTGGTGTTCTGCCGACAATTCAACACCGTCATCACTTCTGCCCGCTTACAATGAATCTCACAACAGACAGTGCAGATAGAATCAAAAAGAGAGAGACCGAAGCCTCTCCCTTTTCTATTGCTTAGATTCGCGTGGTCTTAGCCACGTTCGCCCAAGTCCCATTTCTCGAAGCGTTCGCTACCGATTTGGGAGTAGGTACGTTCCACCCACGGTTGGGTGAGTTCTTGGAAAGTGTAGTAGTAAATTGGAGCAATCGCTGCACCTTCGTTGGAGAGCAAGTAGTCTGCCTCTGCATACAGTTCTTGACGTGCTGCAGGATCTGTCAGACCTTGTGCTTCTTCGACCAATTCGTCATAGCGTTCGTTGGTCCAGTTCGTACCATTGAATTCGGAGGAACTGTGGAACACATCGAAGAGGAAGTTGTGGGTGTCAGGATAGTCCAAGCACCAGCCCAAGCGGTAGATTTGGGGTGCATCTTCACGCACGAGGTCAAGATAGACTGCCCATTCCATCGAGCTGATTTCAATTTCTACACCGAGAGTTTCTGACCACATATCTTGTACAGCTTCAGCAATCGTACGATGCGATTCACTTTCGTTGTGCATCAAGGTAATCGCTGGCAATTCAGAAGCATCGCTTAAGCCAAGGTCTGCGAGACCAGCGGCTAGGGCTTCTTGTGCCCCCATGGGATCATAACCAAACACGAGGTCTGGATAGTCTTCCGCGGTGGGTGCGGCAACGAGGTTGGGACGGCTGAAGAAGTATGCCGGTTCTTGTCCACCTTTGAGAACATTGTCGATAAGGTCTTGACGGTCAATTGCCATCGAGAAGGCACGACGGATGTTTGCGCTGGTGAAGGGTTCTTTTTCGACATTGAAGCCATAGTAGTAGGTGCAGGAACCGGGTCCAGCACTATAGGCAACGCTCAGCACAGCATCATTTTGGACGCGGTCAACTTCGCTGGAGGGGAAGCTGGAGATGTCGAGTGTACCTGCTTCAAAGTTAGCCAGTTGTGCGCTTTGT
>JANQRM010000377.1 GCA_028284565.1 Anaerolineae bacterium
CCCTTTACCAGCGGCATCACGCCCGTCAAAGGTGATGACCACACGCAAGTCACGTTCCTTGATCCAATATTGCCACTTAACCAATTCAAATTGCAGGCGTTCCAATTCCTTTTCATAGAATTTTTTCGGGAGACGATTGGATTTCTTCTTCGTAGAGGGTTCAACGCTTTTGGTTTTGGTAGATTTCACCATGATTGTTCCCCTTAAACATAATTTTTTACCTCTATCCAATTATAGCCTGAAATGCCAACATCCCAACAACAGCAATTGCCATAATGGCTACCACAGTCGTACGAGAGGCATGTTCGCGGGCATCGGGGACAAGTTCATCAAAGACCATCCAAATCATCGCGCCACCAGCCAGACCTAATCCGAAGGGCAAGAAAGGTTGAAACACCAATACGAAGAGAAAAGCAGGGACAGCCATCAGGGGTTGGGGGATGCTAGAGAAGATGCTCCAGCCAGCCGCCTTCCAGACGGATACGCCACGTGGAATCAGCACCAGACTAATGGCTAAGCCTTCTGGGATATTATGGACGGCAATCGCCGCGGTGATGAGGTTGCCAAGCGCATCACCACCACCAAACGACACGCCGACACCCACGCCTTCCGCAAAGGAATGCACGGTCATCACGCCCACAATCAAGAGCATTTTCATGGCATCTGCACCCTCAATATTGCCGATATGCAGGTCTTCACGTCCTTCTAAGAGGCGATGTGCGAGGTTAATCAATGCTAAACCCAGCACAATGCCAATGATGAGACGCGGGATGTCGAATGATGCGCCTTCATAGATTAAGCCGATGCTCGCGCCCAACATTAAGCCAGCCGCAATCGCATTGGCAATCCCCAGCCAACGATTATTGATGTTCTTCACGAAAAAGAAGGGGATTGCGCCTAAGCCCGTGAAAACAGCAGTAATCATCGCGGCGATAAAGACAGTCCAGACTGTGATTTCCATTGCATTCGTATCCTATCCGGATTTTACGCAGGTTCTTCTTCCTGTGGGGTGGAAGTTCCTAGTTCACGATCGAGCATGAAAATCGCCAAGTTGGAATCACCAACACGCTTCAAATCTTGGATGACATCATCAACGACTTTTTCTTCTTCGACTTGCTCATCGACGAACCATTGCAGGAAGCTGTTGGTCGCATGGTCGCTTTCTTCAATGGCGAGGTCAACCAGCTGATTGATGAGGTGTGTTACATGGCGTTCATGTTCAAGCGCATCTTCAAACGCTTCAAGAGGGGAGTCCCAGCTCGTTCTGGGCGCGTCAATTCCCTGTAATTTCACTTGTCCGCCACGTTCATTCACATAATCATATATCTTCATAGCGTGCATTTGTTCTTCTTCGGCATGATGATGCATCCATGTTGCAAAGCCGGGTAGGTTCTCTGCTTCAAAGTGAGCAGACATGGATAAGTAAGTGTAGAAGGCGGAGAATTCAGCGTTGATTTGACTATTGAGTGCCTCTTGCATTTTTGAACTTAACATGACATTTCTCCTATTCGATATCGCACTGAATTAACGACCATAATTATAGTTTTTAACCAGAGTAAAATCTAGGTTTTCTCTGTTAAAAACACATAAGAATGGATGGTTAAACAATCGGTATGGAAACCAAAAATCAATGCAAAACCGACGCAAAACTAACTGAATTCCAACAAAAGTCGGCAAAAGTGATGGACAAAAATCGCAAAAACCCTCAGAAACGACCTGAAACATCTTAAAAATCCCCGTTTTTGACAGTTTTACGCCAATTCATATCTATAAAAAATAACTTATCGTGAGTAATATGGCATCATAAATGATTAATTCGGTGATGATTTCGGATGTGAAAAATCAGAAAATTTGTGCTATGATTGACTGTCCAATCAAACCCAAATTAGGAGAATTGCATGACCCCACAAGACTTCTTTCGGGAACAATCGGCTGTGACCAATCCAGCCGAGTATGTTGAACTCTTTGATGCGATACCGGATGATATTGAGAGTATTTGTCGTGCATCGTATAACGTGGTCAATCATTATATTGGGGATATGCGATACAAGCCACCGAAAGACCGCTGGGGAGAAGTGGAAACGCGCTTTATCTCGAAGATGTTGGAATATGCGTTGTCGATGGATGATTCACCTCTGATGCAAAGACGCAAGGATGAGCATCGGGTAGTGGGGTGTTGTCGAGACTTTACAGCGTTGACGGTAGCTATCTTGAGACACAAAGGGATTCCGGCGCGCGCGAGGTATGGGACAGCGACCTATTTTGAAGCGGGCTATTACTGGGATCATGTGATTGTGGAGTATTGGAATGGGGAGCGATGGGTCGGAGTGGATTCACAATTGTCGCCCGATGACCCTCGTGAGTTCGACTTTGATATACGGGATGTCCCGCGGGATAAGTTTTTGGTAGGTGGCAAAGGCTGGCAGTTGGCGCGTGGTGGGATGGACCCCAAGCTATTTGGATTAGGCTCCATTCAGGGTGGGTATGAATTTATCGTGACTGAGATATTGTTGGATTTAGCGGCACTGAACCGCGATGAACATCTCTGTTGGGAATGTTGGGGCTATTCTGATCAAAATTATACGACCTTTACGGAAGACGATTTGACCTTTCTTGATGAAGTGGCGCGGGTGACAGAGGATAATAATGCCTTGAACAATGGCGCGAGTTTTTCCAACATCCCAAGTTAGCGATACCTGACACAGTGACGAGTTTCAGTCCCTCGGCTGACCCGAAGAGCTATCCCCTGAGTATGTGGATACGATAACTTATCGTCCAACCTATTTCTTGATCAATGATACACAATGTGCAACCTTTTGTGCATAGCATCGTAATGCTCAATGTTCACTAGGTAACTGAAGGAGAATCAGATGAGTGTATCGATCAAATGGAATAGCCCGGACATATCTGCCCTTGTGTTGACCTTTACCGCGCCGTGGCAATGGCGTGATTACGATGCAATTAGCGAAACAATCCAGCAGATGTTTGAATCGACGGTCAATGAGATTGACTTAATCATAGATTTGCAAGATGCTGGTCAGATTCCGGATGATGTATTTGTTCATTTTCGGGATGCTTATGCGGATGCTGTTCCCAATTTGGGACAATACATTTTTGTTGGCGCAAGCTCATGGTTTATTGAGCGGTTAACTGTTGTTGACCATTATCTGAGTGCATTAGGTGGAACACTCGATTACCGATTTGCCGATACACTCGATCAGGCACAACTTATCAGTCAATGGAACACACTTATCCGAAAGAACCAATCAAGACTGTTAGTATAAGAAAAATCCCAATCAATGATTCGTATGAGTTGGTCAACAAAGCGGTGGGGAGTTGGCTACGAGAAGCAGGAAAGGTGGATGACCGCGCGAAAACCATGCCACGAGTGACGTTTCGCTATGCGGTGGAGAAGCTGGATAAGGTTACGAAGACGCATTATATGATGTTGGGGAAGTGAGGAGCTTTATCAGTGTCTGGTAAAGCTCCATTGTGCGATTACTCTTGAGGGACGGGTTGAAGCTGGACGGATGAGTTCTCTGGTTTATGCAAGAGTCTGGGTGCGATGACATGCAGGATGATGTCGAAGGTGAAGTGGGCGACCATGGCTGAGATGAGACCATATTGCCAATAGAGCCAACCGAAGAACAGTCCACCAATGCCGTTTAAGAGAATCGCCCGAAAGACGAGCATTCGTGTCAGTGGGGTAATCGCGGCGGTTGCGGGCAGATGCAAGAGTCCAAAGACCAATGTGGATAGGATAATCCCAATCCAGTATGCTCCATCAGCGGGTGTGCCTGTAGATGTTTGCAGAACGAACCCGACCAGCCAAACAATACCCGACATCAAGAAGAGTCGTACCAAGATTTCCTCGGTGATGCCACCATAGAAGGAGGCAAGGAAGCCTTTCCATGCAACAGTGCGCTTATTTGCTTGATGCATGGCTTGTGGCAAGCGAGAATAAAAGACGGTCATCTCGACAAGGAGGGTTAATCCGCCTCCAATGAGTCCGAGTACAATCGCCAGGGGGAAGATGGACGTTGAGCTAGCAATCGATAACCCAATACTATTGGCGGCAAGCATGCCCAATCCAGTTAGGATGAGTAGCATTACCAGCGTCTGAATGACTGTTAGTAATAGAAACTTGGGCATGGACATGGGGATTTTGGCATAACGCTCCTTATTGAGCGCGAAGCTATAGGGCAGAACGAGAATGCCTCCTGCCAACCCACACACGACGAGAATGAGATAGGTGATTAAATCGAAATTCATGGGGTTACTCCTTTGAATCATCCGTAGATGGGGAATCCACCGACGGCATTACGACTGTCGAAAATAACAACCGTTTCCGGTCATTGGACGGCTGTTTTTGTAAGAAGGGCAACAATACTTCGTTTAATTTTTGAACGAGTTCCCGCATTTCCTCATCGTTCACATGGAGAGCATGGGTCTGATAACCGACGAAATCTTTTGCAAAATCGGGTTGCTCACGGCTATCGAGATAGCGACCAAAATCATTCAATAATGACGATATAAACAAGGTGAAATACTGTTGATGGTCATCCTTGGTCGCGGACTGCAAGTCTTCCACTGTCAGATGGGTCGATTGTGGGTCTGCTAAGGCATAGACCTTCTCGACAGTGCCACGAATGGGATTTTCGTCGACGACGATCAGCATACCGCCTTCATAGAGCGCATTGATATGCCGATACAGTGTCGCGCGACTCACATCGGGGAGTGCATCGACGAATTCCGCGGATGTCATGGCACGTCCACCAATAGTTTTTAGGATTTGCATCCGTACAGGATGAAGAATGAGGTCTGCTTTTTTGCTTGCCATATCGAACAATCTCATTTTTGAGACTAATAAACACATTATAGTCTCATTTTTGAGATTAGTCAAGTATTTTCTATGAATGTCGAAAGAGAGAGTGTTATCGAGGAATAGAATCAGAAACGGCAGGCATGTCGCCCACCGTATCAGTGTATCTATTTTCGACTCTGGTTGTTCTTAAGAGGGTTGTTGGACGGCAAGGAGGCGATTGCCTTCGGAATCGATGATGAAGGTAAAGGTGCCCCACGGTTGTTCTTCGGGTTCGCTGGTGAATTCCACTCCTTTGGAGGTGAGGTCATTATAGAGTGCGTGGACATCGTCCACCGCAAGGGTGATGGACTGGGCTTTGCCAATGACTCCTTTGTAATGCTCCCAATTCTCGTCTGGGATATATAGGATGACTTCGGTATTGGAACCTGCTGGTGCGACGGCGACCCATCGGGCTGTAGCTCCAGGGAAAAGGGGTTCGTCTCTGCGAAGTTCAAAGCCGAGTTTGTTGATGTAAAAATCTTTGGCTCGGTCTTGGTCTTCGACGAAAATGGATACCGTGCTGACACGATTAATCATGAACATCTCCTTTGGTAAGTAATAGCTTACCTAATTATAGATTATTTGTTCGTGTTTTGTCAAGATATTGACTCATTACGGGTGAAAAAGTCGTTTATGATATAAATAGCGTCGATAGTCAGGGGAGAATCACTCGATGCCACAATATACAACGAAAAAACGCAAACATCTGCGTGAACGCGAATCATCCGGAGCAATCAAACCAAATGCTACTCAGCGTGAACAAGATGCATTTAATCCCAGCAACTTGCTCCACCTCCAACGGACGATAGGGAATCAAGCGGTCTTGCAAATGCATTCGACTGTGATTCAACGGCAACCCGCCACACCGACCACGTATGAATGGCTAGGACAGATTCATGGGACGTGGAGTGCCGCGCTAAGAGAAGCACCCAAGAAAGATCAAGACAATCCACATGATGGGACACTGGCTGACCTACCACGCGATACCTATGTGCGAGTCATTGGAAGACAGGGTGGATGGTTAAAGGTGCAGGTAGATATCGACGGGCAGACGTTGGAAGGGTATGTCTCACAGGAGTTGGTGAAATTCGTGCAAGAAGGGGAGTTCGATTTCAGCGACGAGGGCGAACAAATCTCTGCGATGACGCTGAACAATGCCTTCTTGACTTTGAAGCGTGCGGAGACACAAAAGGCAAAGGATGCTGACTTTGTACCACAGGGGCAACAAGCGGACGACATCCAACAAGCGATTGAGATGTTGGAAGAGAATAATAAGTACGCGGTTGACCGACAGACCTATCAAGTGAGTTTCGTGCGGGATGGGGATAACAAACACCAAATCAACACGATTGAAGATTTTGTATTGTTTGTGGAGACTGTCGAGCGTCAGTATTCAAGTGCAGACCCCAAAGCCATCGCAGGGGAAATCCGTCAGATGTGGTTCTCGGATGAAAATTGGGATGTGATGATTTCTGGCAAGGGCATCACGGAGGGAAAGAAAAAGGTGGATATTGAGACTCCGCCGAATCCGATTGCCGAGCAGTTTGATATGAAGACACTCGCGCCCAAAGAAGGCGGGAAACAGATTGTCACATCGATGGGAACGGTGGATATTGGGCATGTAATGGCGGGGATTGATGCCGCGCTGAATGGTTCGCCGGATAAATTGCCGTCGGGTGGGGATGAATTGAAATTCAAGACACTCAAAGACCTCAACGAGGGTGACCCGCGTGACTTTGCTACATGGTCGGGAGATATGGGACAGGCGTATGCGGAGTATCTGGTGGCGCGTTGGGTGAAGGAAGAGAGTTCCGCTACACTCGAAGACTTTGTGGATGAGAAAGCCCCACAAGATGAATTGTTGGGGGATATTCACGGGTACATTGCGCTAGAAGTGTGGAAGAAAGTGCCGGAGTCGGTCAGTCCATCTGGCGGCGAATTGAAAGTGTCGAACATTCTGCGAGATATGTACATGGTGGGCAAGGATAATACCAACGCAGAGAATAAATCCTATCAAGACTTTCTGGAGATCATGAGCGGTAAGGAAGGCGATGACCTGAAGGAATTCATCGTTGAGCGCACCATCGCGTTTGCTAAACCGTGGTATGCCAAGAAAGCCTATGATCATCGTGGATGGCTGGGCAGTGATGGTTGGGGTAAAGAAGGAATCCTTGAAGGCGGGATGGCGGACTTTGAGAAGTCGCATGAGAAGAATGAATCGGATGCGGGTGATGATGATAAGTTAAGTGGCTTGATTGATACATTTATGGAAATGTTGAGCGATAAGCTAAAATAACCCTTTGCTGAACTATCTAGTGGAAAATGAATATGATTGCCAAACATCGAGTGTGGATTGCGCTCGGTTTGTTGACTCTGGTGGCTTATGGCTTGCGTGTGGTGGGGGCGGAGTCGTCGATTGCGTATATCAGCGATACACAACTGGTGCGCCAAGCGATGGAAATTGGGCAACGGGCAGCGGGTCAGGGGCAGTTCGATACGGACTTTGCTGAGT
>JANQRM010000621.1 GCA_028284565.1 Anaerolineae bacterium
AGTTTGATGAGCTATTCGGCTCTAAAGATAAGCCACCTAGCTTAGGTTTGCTCGAAATTTCGATAAATAGTAGCTCAGTGGATGCCTTCATGAAAGCGAGTGACTCCCTTGAGGCAGGCGAATCGGCTGGGTCCATTGGCAAGCGTCCTGTGGAAAAAGGTGAATGGTATTACTTCTATAACCATCCGAAATATCTCCTCAAGCATCCAGCGGGTGCATTCCAAGGTGAGAATGCGATTTACATGGGTGATAATGAAGCCGGTGAGCAATTGTGGGCTGGCTTGGGTGTTCCCCCGACAAGCGAGATGGGCATGTTGGAAGAGATGAGCGAAGCCTATAACGCGGAGCGCGACTCAGCTGATTATCGAGCAATTTTGGTCAGGCATGGCATAGCGATACCGGACGGGACACCGGAAAGTCAATATGAACAATTATACATGGATAACCTCGACAAAATTGATGACAAATATCGCCATGACCGTGGCGAATATCCCACGTCTGACATCACGCCTAAAGACATCCTTGATGCGGAAGAATATGAACTCGATGGAACCAAGCGCAAAGGCGGTTTTGTCCATGATGCAGGACAAGAACTTGACTTAGAGAAAATCAAAAAACTAAGGAGCTCATAGATGCCTCCGATTGAACTGACCTATGTCGGTAAACAGCATGAACGCCCGCCAGTGATTCGTGCGGACTTTGATACGGTTCTGCACAATACACGCGATACGGCTCGCTGGTTTGTTCTGCCAACACATGCGAAAGGCACCGAACAGACCTACCAAGTATCGGGCTTGGCGGGGTATCGTTTGCAAGGTGATGACGGCAATCAGGTGATTGCGAGTCGTTTGCGTGGGACAAAGGGTTGTTATGTGATTTATGTTGCATCGGGTGTGCAGATTACCCTTCGTCAGTTACCGATTCGCTGGCGGAGTGCATTGACGGATAACGCCAGTTTGACTGCCCATGTTGCTAAAGACATACGCTTAGGGAAAGAAAGCATCACGGATTGGCTAGACACCTCTCCACTGAACACGGACGACGCGGATGTCTCTGGACAACCGTTGGGTGATGATTTGAAAGTGGTGTATGCCAAGCGCACGTCTGATTTAAGCCAAGTGACGGTTGAGCTGGTTGATGCCGAGTCCTTTACGATAGACCTTGCCTTTGCTTGATAAACCGATAAGCGACGTTGGTGGTGGATGGCAAACCCTACCGAGTGCGTATCTTCGTTGCCGTCGATAATTTCGACGAAGGCACGCCCATCAAATCCCTCCGCCTTCATCGAGAAAAGGCTTTGGCAGAGAGTTAGCTACTTCCATTTATTTTGTAATTGCGTTTACCAATATGGATTCTAAGATTGTATGGGGCATTTTTCGCTATTGTACTAACCATATTGACCTATATCTCGATTTAGGACCCGTACTTCGTAGAACATCATAAACTGACAGATATTATCAAGTAGAAGAAATAACTTAATTGAATTTTCTTCGGTATAGCTTCTATGGTCATATTTACCATGTTGAGCGACATGCCTTCCTACAAAAGAAGTGTCACTCTGTACCATCCACTCATTAAAGCGTTGTAGCCAAGGTTCTGAGCCTAAGAAGCCTAACATTGAGTCTCTGGCTTCACGATAGGTATATGAAAGATTAGGTATTTCTGAGAGTACTGTTCCAAAATCTTCGATTTTCTCATGTACCTTCCTCTCTTTATCGAGTTGATAGTGATCTATTTCATATAACCAATCGGTAATAATGCCTTCTACTTGACCGACTAAAATCGAGATACTTCCATGATAACGACCATGTGAATGACAAAATAGTGCATCCTGAAAAAATGACATCCTTTCTAAGAAGACTGTTATTGGATGCCAAGTATCAACAATTGTTTTTGAGAGGAACTCTGAGTCACAATGATCAATCAACACTTGTCTTGCTTCATCAGGATATCCTGCACCAATCCGCTCAATTATTTTTGAGATAGGATATGGAAGTAAACTTGTTGCAGTCCATAATCCTATTTCTCGAAGTTTATTTAAGTGTACTTGAGAAAGCTTTGTAGCTTCCGCTATTAATTTCTTTTGTAATTGATTTGCTATATACGCATTCTTGGATGGGTCATTATGAGAACCAACAAATATTACCCAACTAAATCCATTGTGATGTCCATAAAGAAAAGGAAAATGCTTATCTTTTACTGTCGGTGCGAGAACAGTATCAATCTTGACGATATCGTGAAGATAATAGGTTCTGTTTATTTCTAGATTTCTGCCATCGCTTAACTTCGGATTCTTGACTAACCAACCGAATTCATCGTTAAACTTAACGATTGGTGGCTGGCTGATTGGAAACAGTATTAAATATTCCCTGATTGCAAACCCCTCTGAAATTTCACCTGCTAAAGTCCGTCTATCAATTTCTGGTTGAATATACCGACTGTGTATAGCCTGATGAAACAGATCTTTTTGTTCTTGAGTGAGCTCCTCTTCACTCATCTGTAATATTCCTATCGAACACTTTCATCTGAAGGAGTTCCAATGCTGGTTCTCTCGAATTCATTTGAAGCCTAATTATAATAGTTCTTTTGGGTTCGTAAAGGGTCAAAATGTATCCATGACCCCGATATAACTAGAAGACGAGGGTGCGACCTTGCTCTTGGACGGCTTCTTTGCGATAGGAAACTTGGTCGATTTGCTTGTCGGTTGCATCGAAGAGCGTGATGGTGTCACCAGTGTTATTGAGGGAGACTCGTGCTGAGAGTTGTACTTGTCGGACTCCCCCACCTGCTAATTCGCCATCGAGTGTTTGACGGTTGTTGGCTTTGTCGGCGATTGCCCAGTTGGTTAAGTCAATGGCATCGTGTGTGGTGTTCAGGAGAGTCACGGTTTCGTCGCCTCTGTCGGGTCCTTTAGGATTGACGAGTGCGGCGAGAATACGGACATCTCCGACACGACTGGGTAAGGGGGGTGGTGGAG
>JANQRM010000386.1 GCA_028284565.1 Anaerolineae bacterium
GAGTGAACTCACTGCGTTGATGAGTGCTACACCACCACCGGGGACAATGCCTTCTTCCACAGCGGCACGGGTTGCACTGAGGGCATCTTCCACACGATGTTTCTTCTCTTTGAGTTCAGTTTCGGTTGCCGCACCCACACGGATAACCGCCACACCACCACTCAATTTTGCAAGGCGTTCTTGCAATTTTTCACGGTCATAGTCACTGGTGCTATTGTCGATTTCACGTCGGATTTCTTCAATACGTCCAGCGATAGCATCTTCTTCACCTGCGCCATCGACAATCACTGTATTGTCTTTGGTGCTGACAACTTTACCCGCACGACCCAAATCTTGGATGGTCACGCTTTCCAGCTTGCGTCCGGTTTCTTCGCTGATGACCGTACCACCTGTCAAGATGGCGATGTCGCGCAACATGGCTTTACGACGGTCACCAAAGCCGGGAGCTTTCACAGCGAGAACGTTGATTGCACCGCGCAGTTTGTTGACAACGAGGGTTGCCAGAGCTTCCCCATCGACATCTTCGGCGATAATCACAAGGTCACGTTTACCAATTTGGTAGAGTTTTTCCAAAATCGGCACGATGTCGGAAGCGGCACTGACCTTCTTGTCATGAATCAAGATGTAGGGTTCTTCAATCGCGGCTTCCATCGATTCAGGATTGCTGACGAAGTAGGGGCTGATGTAGCCACGGTCAAATTGCATCCCCTCAACATATTCGGTTTCAAATGCCAAACCGCGACTTTCTTCCACAGTTACGACACCATCTTTACCCACTTTGTCCATTACTTCCGCGATAAGACCACCAATTTCGGTGTCTTGTGCAGAAACACTGGCAACATTGGCGATTTCTTCTTTGGTTTCGATGGGGGTGGATTGTTCCAAGATGAAGTCCGCGACTTGTGCGGCGGCGGAAATGATGCCCCGCTTAAGCAACATTGGGTTTGCTCCTGCGGCAACATTCTTCAGACCATCACTCACAATCGCTTGTGCCAAGACGGTTGCAGTGGTTGTGCCATCACCTGCGATGTCATTCGTTTTGGTGGCGGCTTCTTTCAAGAGTTGCGCGCCCATATTTTCATAAGGGTCTTCGAGTTCGATTTCTTTAGCAACGGTCACACCATCATGCGTAACGGTCGGTGCGCCAAATTTCTTATCGAGGGCAACATTGCGTCCCTTTGGACCCAAGGTGGTGCTAACCGCGTTAGCGATTTTGTCTACGCCCGATTGCAGTTTACGGCGGGCATCTTCACGAAATACCAGTTGTTTAGCCATGGTTCTCCTCTAACGATATGCTAGTTCTCTATACAAATAAAAATCCTCGTCAATGGCGTATGGCTTAAGTGCCTTCAACCACTCCGAGGATGTCGGATTCCTTCATAATCAGGACTTTCTTGCCGTCCAGCTTAATTTCTGTGCCAGCATACTTGGCGAACAGAACCTTGTCATCGACAGCGACATCAACTGGGATATAATCCCCATCGTCGTCACGCTTGCCTTTGCCTACCGCCAAAACCACACCTTGTTGGGGTTTTTCTTTGGCGGTTTCTGGCAATACGAATGCACCACCAGCAAAGGTTTCTTCATTTTCTACGGGTTCCACGATTACGCGATCCCCCAAAGGACGAATGTTAACGCTCATTCCATATCCTCTCTCTAAATAATAAGGAGTTTGTTGAAGCTATACAACAACAAACCAGCTTCCAACATTTTAGCACTCCCAACTACTGAGTGCCAATTTACGTTCAAAATCCTAACATATGCCCAATTTGATGTCAACCTCTTGGCAGAGAATTTAACATAGTGCCAAAAATTCTATTAAAGTTCTTATGGATACCTGCTATTCGGCGATATGCCTAATGGGTCTGAATGATGCAATCGCATGCGCACCTTATTCGACTTGTGCAGAATAGACCAATTCGCAATCGACTTTGGCAATGCCTTACAAATTCAGTTAAACTGACGGAGTCCATATTTATACAAAAAGGAGTTTTTAATATGAGACGTCTTTTACCCATTTTGATGCTCATCGTATTGGTCTTGGTTCCTGTAACCGCCCAAGATGATATGATGAGTAGCTACTCTGCCGACAGCTGTGATTACGGCGGAGCTATTCAGTCCATTGAGGCTGTGGATGATCTAACCGTCAAATTCACCCTCTGCATCCCTGACCCTGCTTTCCCAGCGAAAGTGGCATTCTCCGCTTTGGGTATCTATCCCTCCGAAGTTTTAGAAGCAACTGGTGGCGGTGGAGCTGAATTGTTCCAAAACCCAGTGGGTACGGGTCCCTTCATGCTTGATAACTGGGATCAAGGGAACGAAATCGTCATGTCCCGCTTCGATGATTACTGGGGCGATCCAGCACTCGAACAAACCTTGATTTTCCGCTGGAATGCCGAAGCAGCTGCCCGTTTGGTTGAACTGCAAGCTGGCTCTGCTGACGGTATAGACAACCCCGGACCAGGTGATTTTGAAGTCATCAATGCAGACCCCAATCTCACGCTTTATGAACGCGAAGGAACCAACATCTTCTATCTTGGTATCAATAATACAGTTCCTCCCTTTGATTGCACACCCGTCCGCGTGGCACTCGCCCATGCGATCGACAAACAACGTCTGATTGACAATTTCTATCCACCTGGATCAATTCCAGCAACCCAATTTATGCCTCCGAGCATCTTTGGCTACACCCCAGAAGTTGAACCATTCCCATTTGACCCGGCGTTGGCTCGCGAAGTCCTCGAAGGCGCACAAGAAGAATGTGGCTTTGAACTACCAATTGAAACGGAATTGAGCTATCGTAATGTGGTCCGTAGTTATCTGCCACAACCTGATATAGTCGGTGTTGATTTGCAAGCCCAATTGGCAGAGGTCGGTATCAATGTGACGGTAGTCGAAATGGAATCGGGTGCATTCTTGGATGCTGCTGATGCTGGTGAACTCTCCCTCCACCTACTCGGTTGGGGTGCTGACTTCCCAGATGCCGTTAATTTCCTTGACTTCCACTTTGGTGCAGGTTCCAGTGACCAATTCGGTGACAAATATCCTGACATCGTGGATGCTCTGACCCGTGGTGGACAATTAGCCGATCCTGAAGCCCGTTATCCCATTTATATAGAAGCGAATACCTTCATCCGTGACCAAGTACCGATGGTTCCGGTTGCTCATGGTGGTAGTGGTGTTGCCTTCCAAGCCAATATCACTGGCGCACACTCTAGCCCGTTGGGTAATGAAGTCTTCAGAGTCATGGAAGACCCCGATGACGATGACATCATCTGGATTCAAAATGGTGAGCCAGCAGGTATTTACTGTGCAGACGAAACCGATGGTGAAGCCCTACGTGTTTGTGAACAAATCAACGAATCCTTGCTTGCCTACGAAATCGGTGGGACTGCTGTCGTTCCGTCATTGGCAACCGACTGGTCAGCCAGCGATGACTTGACTGAATGGACATTCAGCTTGCGCGGAGGTGTCACCTTCCACGATGGAAGCGCATTCGATGCAACCGATGTGGTGATGTCCTACGCTGTACAATGGGATGTTGCGAATCCGCTCCACGTTGGGCGTGATGGCAACTTCACCTACTTCAGTGCCTTCTTCGGTAGTTTCTTGAACAACGAATAAGTACAAGCTGATCACAGCGACAAGAGGGGCTACCCAGTGTAGTCCCTTTTTACGTTGGTCAAGTTATGAAACGTGAGTCGAGAGTGCTTTAAGTATCAGTAAAAACCACTAAAAACTAGCAACTATCTAGCTTGTCTCTTGTTTGCTAAAGTCGAATCTCGTAGGGTATGAATATAAGGTCGATTATCAATTCTGTGTGTTAATCCCTCTAGCGACATCATAGTTGATTTGCGGTATAGTTATTCCTTAGCAAGATAATTATTACAGACTCTCAGATACAAACTTTCCGATTGTTAGAGTGAGTTCTTTATGACCAAATTTTTGTTCCGCCGTCTCGGCCTCGCCGTCCCGGTCTTATTCGGGATATTGCTGGTGACTTTTACGCTCGCCCGCGCCATTCCTGGTGACCCCTGTGTGGCACAATTGGGTGAACGCGCCACCCCCGAAATCTGTGATGCCTTCTTCAAGCGCAACGGACTTGACCAGCCTGTCCCTGTGCAATTTGCCATCTATATTGGCAATGTCTTTCAGGGGGATTTAGGCAACTCCTTCCGCTTCCAACGTCCCGTTGTCGAACTATTAGCCGAGCGTCTCCCAGTGACAATTGAATTAACCGTTCTTGCTATGATTTTTGCTACCATTATTGGTGTGCCATTAGGAATTATATCAGCCTATAAGCACAACTCTGCTCTCGATGTCGCCACGATGCTGGGTGCGAATATTGGAGTGTCAATGCCAGTCTTTTGGCTCGGTTTGATGCTCTTATTTATCTTTGGGGTGTGGGTGCAAGATACGCCCTTTGCCTTCCTCCAGTTGCCTGCAGGGCGACAAGTCTCTGTCTCCGTCGATGAAAAATTCTACATGGTCTGGGGATTAGTGGAGAACAAAGATGATGCGACCAATTTCATGGAATTTATCTCTCGGCTGACAATATTGAACTCCATCATCACGCTGAATGGTCAGCTGTTTGTCGAAGCCATCCGCCACATGATTTTGCCAGCATTTGCTGTGGGGACGATTCCACTAGCCATTATCGCCCGCATGACGCGTTCCAGCTTGTTAGAAGTCCTCAACCAAGATTACATCCGCACGGCACGTTCCAAAGGCTTACGGGAGTTCATTGTCGTCAACCGCCACGCCCTTAAGAATGCGCTCTTGCCTGTGGTGACAATTATCGGGCTGAACTTCGGATTCTTGGTGAGCGGTGCAGTCTTGACGGAAACCATCTTCAGCTTTACAGGCATCGGCAAGACACTCTTCGATGGTATCACGGCACGTGACTATACCTTAGTGCAAGGCGTGACTCTCTCGACAGCCTTTGCCTTCGTGATCCTTAATTTAACAATCGACACACTGTACGGGTATCTTGACCCGCGTATTCGACTGAGTTAGGACAGCAACCTTATGAGCCAAGAGAAACCCAAAAAACAAGTTGCCGACCTTAATTTTCGGAAACGCTCAGATAACCCGATTATCGAAGCATGGCGGAGTCTGATACGCAATCGCTCGGCGCAAGTCGGCATGGTGATTATCGGCTTTTTCATCATTTTGTACATCTTTGCACCGATTATCTCCACTCATGACCCCAATTTGTCGATGATTGGTGTAGCAGGTGAAGTGCCACCCATGCCCCGCAAACCCCCGTGCATTCCCGTTTTTAATGGACAAGCCTTCGAGAAAGAGACGGCTGAGGAAGTTAGGCAATTTATCACGATTCTGGGCAATGATGTGCCAATTGAGCATCTGGGTGCATTAGGCTGTCAAGAACCCTTGCATTGGCTGGGCTTAGACCTCAACGGACGTGATATGTTCAGCCGTGTCGTTTGGGGGACACGCAATTCACTTCCTGTTGGTTTTATCGCCGTCGGTTTATCCCTCAG
The DNA here is from genome assembly GCA_028284565.1 of Anaerolineae bacterium. The sequence continues at coordinate 5,505 of JANQRM010000386.1, forward strand.
CATCGGCACATTACTCGGCTTGATCGCAGGCTTTAACAGTGGGCAAGAACTCCCCGAAACGATTGAAGTCAGAGAGCGCAATCTCAATGCGACAAGTTGGCATCGTCCTTTCTGGAGTATCTTCTTCCCACCGATTGGGGTATGGGATCGTGGAGTCCTTACGCGATTAGCTGTTATTGCTGTCTCCCTAGCATTTTCCGCCTTGATGATTGTCTCGGCGGCGGATTCATCAGGACACACCAGCTTGATGCAAGCCATTGCGGTTGGTATCGCCGGACTCGGTGTAGGATATGGTCTCTATGCCTTGGTGAAGTCCTCGCCACAGCCTCTCACCGGACGACTCATGACCTTTGGGGTACGGAGTGCCATCGGCATTTTCTTGGCATTCCTGTGGATTAATATCCAATCTCTCGAAACGGACACCTTTGGCACACCCCTTGGCTTAGGTATCATGGTCATTATCGGTTGGCTGGTTGTGGCGATTCCGATGGTGATTGCCTTATTTGCTCCTATCGAGGGTGAAATTGACTTAGACCGCATCCAGATTTCCTATCGCTTCTTCGTGTTTATTGGCTTGGTGATTGTCGGCATACTTGTGATGATGGTTTTGTGGTCGATATTCCCCAGCTTACCGCCTGTCATACAAAATGCTTTTGTAGTCTTAGTATTCTTGGTCGCAGGTTTGCCGATTGCAGGTATCTTCGCGTTGTTGATTAACTATCCCGATGACCTGATTATGCGCGTGATGGATGTCTTGCTGGCATTCCCCGCCTTGTTGCTGGCGATTGCGATCGTAACCATCCTCGGACCCGGTATACGAAACGCACTGATTGCGATCTCAATTGTAGCGATACCCTCCTATGCGCGGATTGCTCGTGCGAGTGTGATTTCACTAAAAGAGCAGGAGTTCATCTTGGCGACCCGTGCGCTGGGCGCGAGTCCAGTGCGAACCTTGTTCCGCCATATCCTTCCCAATGCATTGACCCCCCTAATTGTGCAAGGAACACTCGGTATCGGTACAGCCGTCTTAGATGCGGCGGCGTTGTCCTTCTTGGGCTTAGGCGCGCAACCCCCTGAACCGGAATGGGGGCGGATGCTCAGCGAGGCACGTCAATATGTGTTCACCTCTCCGCATATGGTGTTCTTCCCCGGCTTTGC
>JANQRM010000411.1 GCA_028284565.1 Anaerolineae bacterium
TCGGCTTTTCGCCCGTGTTTCCCGTATATCGGCTACAAATCGAGACACAAGTTACTCAGCAACTCACCGCACCCCTCAATTTCCGCTTCGCTACCGAAGCCGATATTCCCCGTGTGGCGTGGCTCTATCAACAGCATTGGAGTCCCCGCGTCAGCTTCCAACGTGAACCTGCGCTATGGGGCTGGCGATTCCATGCCTCTGGCGATTCTCTATGGGTTGCCGAATCTTCCTCTGGGGAGATTGAAGGCTACCTTTGGGAACATCCCTCACCCATGAATACGTCCGAAGTCGTGGTCAATACTCTCGGCGCGACCAAAACTATCTTGTCCTATTTGGGAGGGCAAGCGCAAGACCGATTTCAGGAGACGATAAGCCTCTTATCTCCACCAGACTCGGCGTTGGTAGCGTTTGCTCAACAATTGCTCCCAACCCGACTCAGTGCCGATTTTCATCCCAGAGGCGGATGGATGGCGCGCGTGATGGACACGCAAGGACTCACCCAAACTCTGCTTCCTGAAATTCGTCAACAAGCCAGCATGATGAATCCCAACTTGCCCACAGACCGCCTGCTACTAACCTGCGAACCGGACTCCGTACAAATCGGCTTGCGAGGCGAACCCGCAACCTTTTCCGCACTCAAATATCGGGATTTTATGCAGTTGATGTTCGGCTCCGTCCGTCCGATGACATTGGCATTCCGCTTGCCTTTACTGCCAGAAGCAACCCAACTGTTGGAATGGTTGTTCCCACCACGCATCGCCACTCTCGCCGGATGGGATTGGTTCTAGTTGTACAATGCTACTTAGAGGTCTCAAAATCATCAATCATTTGCCCTATGAGGTGTTCCGACCTATCTTAATGCCTATATATGCTAAATATTTTTATGCCCGAGAGAAAATTTGATATGACCAGCTTACCACAAGTTTTTGAAGTTGCCCGCGACTGGGCTTGGGATGTTTACGCACCTTATTATAAGGCATTGCAAGAGACTGAACTCAATGAAAAGAACATAGAGGATTGGCTTAAACATTGGAATGACCTCTATTGTACACTAAGCGAGGTCAGGGTTGGTCTTGAAATACAAGCTGACCAAAATACAGCCGATGAAGAATCGCGACAAGACTATGCTGATTTTATGAAAGATATTTTTCCTAAGATGGAAGAATCGCAAATCAAGTTACAGAAAAAATTAGTCGATAGCGGTATTAGAGGGCAAGGACTTGACCCATTAATTCGGACTTTGCACGGGAAATTACAAATCTTTCGGGAAGAAAACCTTCCGCTCTTGGCTCAACAAGAAAAACTTGTCCAAAGCTATAACCAGATTATGGGCGCACAAACCGTACAATGGGAGGGCGAAGACGTTCCTTTACAGCGCATTTTCCCATATTTTCAAAGCCCTGACCGTAAGCTACGTGAAAAAGCAGAGCGTGTGCTTCAAGAACGTCGTTTACAGGACAAAGATAAGATTGATTCTATCTGGCGAGACTTGATGGATGTCCGCAAACAACTCTATGAAAATGCGGATATGGATAACTTCCGTTCTTATCAGTGGTTGCGTTTAGGGCGTGTGGATTATGAACCACAAGACGTGATTGATTTTTGTGAATCTATTGAGAAAGTAGTCGTTCCAGTCGTCCAAAGTTTTCACGAGAAACGCCGTACAAAATTGGGCATTGATACACTACGCCCATGGGATACGGCAGTTGACCTCGATGGTCGTGAGCCTTTGAAGCCATTTGAAACGATGGAAGAATTTATTGAAAAATCCAAATATGTTTTTAAGCATGTTGATCCTGAATTGGGGCGACTGTTTGCAGAATTTCATGAAGCTGGCGGTCTTGATTTAGAGAATCGCAAGAACAAGACAGCCAGTGGTTATGCGAAAATGTTTGCGGTCAGCAAGACACCTTTTATCTTCATGCACGCTGTTGGGACAGAGGGCGATGTCAATATACTTTTGCACGAAACAGGACATGCCTTTCATAGAGTTTATATGTCTGAGCGATATATGATTGACAAATCTCATGGCTTACCGATGGAAATTGCAGAAGTTGCTGCAATGGCAATGGAATTATTGGCTGCTCCTTATCTGACAGAAGACTATGGCGGCTTTTTCAATGAAGTGGATACCACACGTTATCGCCTCAATCATTTAAAAAGCATTGTTAATATCTTGCCATTTATTGCAAGCGGGGTATTGTTTCAGCATTGGATTTATACCCATCATGAGCAAGCCAGTGACCCTCAAGCCTGTGATGAAAAGTGGGTGGAGTTACAAATGCGCTTTTTCCCAGATATAGATTATGAGGATTTAGAGCCATATTTGCGGAATTCTTGGCGTAGAATTGGTCATTTTTTCTGGTCACCATTTTTTGCGATAGAGTATGCTATGGCACAATTGGGCGCAATACAAATTTGGGCAAATGCACTCAAGGACCAATCTGCCGCTTTAGAAGCCTATCGTAGTGCTCTCAAGCTAGCCTATAGTGTCCCTCTGCCAGAACTTTATGAGATAGCAGGAGCAAAATTTGCCTTTGATGTAGCGACAATTAAAGCGGCTGTTGATTTACTTGAGCAAACCATTGAAGAATTTGAAGAAATCGTTGATGCAAGCTAAGTGATTCAACAAAAGTATTAATACTGAGTAAAGTGGATGAAAACCCTAAGTGGCATTGTACAACTAGTTGTCGTCGCTTACACCCCAAAAGCGCACCGTCTCATCCAAGCCCGAAGTCGCAATCAACGTCCCATCAGGACTAAATGAAACCGACAGAATCCAGCCAAAATGTCCACCAAGAGTCTGTAATAACTCACCGTTTTCGACATCCCACAAGCGCAAGGTGCTATCGTATCCCACCGAAGCCAACAACTGTCCATCAGGACTAAACACCACCGCGCTAATCCCATTCCGATGTCCCGCTAGCTCATGAATGACTGCGCCCGTTTCCAGATTCCACACTTGCACATTTTTCAGAAAATCCGATGCAACAAGGGCTTGTTCCGGATGAACTGCCAGCGCACGAATCCCTGTCTTATGTCCTTCAAACGTAAAAACGCGCGCACCTGTTTCAATATCCCACACGCCGACCTTGCCATCCAAACTAGCTGACAAGAGCTGTGTACCGTCGGGTGTGAATGCGACGACTTGTACTGTTTTGTCATGTCCCTCCAACATGCGATAAGGACGCATTGCTTCGGGATTCCACAGCCAGATTTCGTTATCTGCACCACTCGATGCGACCATCGGCTCGGTTGGATGATAATCGACTGTCCATATCCACCGGCGGTGTCCGGGGATAGTCTCTAGCAGATGACTCGACGAGTTGTCCCAGATGCCCACCCTCTGGTCGATACTGCCAGACGCGAGCGTTGTTCCGTCAGGTGAGACGGCAACTGTCGTCACGGGGTCGAGATGCCCAGCCAGCAAATCGGGCGGTTTAGCCAAATCATCACGGAAATATCGCCAGATTCCTGAATTTCCCGCCATGAGTATCGTCGCGCTGTCTGGAGTCCAAGCCATATCAAAAATCAACGGCTCCGCTTGTATCACGGCGAGTTCTTGTACTTGCGCGGCATTATCAGGGGTAATAGGCGTATCTGTCAGTTGGGCAGATAAAGGAAGCAACCCAATAATGAGCAAGAGTCCCATCAACCAGAGTTTATATTGCATACGAGTGACCTTGTAGGTGCTTTGATTGCCTAAATTACAGCAAAAATCTAACGAATCTATGCGATAATGATGATAGTTATGGAAAATAAGGAGAGGTCGATGTTACTGAAGTACTTTTACGATGACAAACTAGCACAAGCATCCTACATGGTGGGTTGTTCAGCAACTGGCGAAGCCCTCGTCATTGACCCACCGCGTGATGTGTCACCCTATCTGGACATAGCAGAGCGTGAAGGTGTACAAATTACGCATATCACCGAGACGCATATCCATGCCGATTTTGTGAGCGGCAGTCGTGAACTCGCCGAAGCCACAGGAGGTAGGGTATATCTCAGTGATATGGGCGACGAGGCGTGGAAATACCAGTTTGTGGACTCGTCGAATGTGACCCCCGTGCGTGATGGCGACGTATTTATGGTCGGCAACATCAAGATTCAGGTGCTTCATACACCCGGTCACACGCCCGAACACATCAGCTTTATGGTCACCGATACCGCAGGCGCAGATGAACCAATGGGGGTGTTCACAGGCGATTTCCTTTTCGTTGGCGATGTCGGGCGACCCGATTTACTCGAAACTGCCGCCGGAATATCAGGCACGAAGGAAATTGGCGCACGTCAGCAATTTGCCAGTGTCCAATACTTCAAAGACTTGCCCGATTATCTGCAAATCTGGCCCGGACACGGTGCAGGCAGTGCCTGTGGCAAAGCTCTGGGGACAATCCCCTCTACGACCTTGGGCTACGAAAAACGCTTCAATCCTGCTTTTCAGTTTGATGATGAAACCGAGTTTGTCGACTGGCTTTTGGCTGACCAACCCGAAGCCCCACGCTATTTTGCCCAGATGAAAATGGTCAACAAACAAGGACCTGCCTTAACCCAAGCGTTGCCCACCATCAATAAACTCACCCTGTCAGAACTAACCAATGCCTTGAATAGAGGCGACTTCATAATCGATAGTCGTGAGCGTAACGTCTTCGTCCAAGCCCATGTTTCCAAAACTATTAGCATTCCGTCAACCAGTTCCAACTTTTCCACTTATGTCGGCTGGTTCGTTGATTATGATGCACCTCTCTATCTCATCGTTGCATCAGACGATTCTGTTCAAGACTTGGTAACTACTCTGCGCGGGATTGGGGTCGACAATCTGGCAGGCTATTTCATCGCTGATGAGGTCTTAGACACACCGGATTCATTGCCTGTTATGACCGCGGATGAATTGGCACAACGTATGACACAGAATGGCATCGTGGTTCTCGATGTACGGGGACAGGGTGAATACTGCGAGCAACACATCAAGGGAGCGAAGAATTTTGTCTTGGGGATGATTCCTGACCATCTCTCTGAAATTCCAAAAGAACGTACGGTGGTCGCACACTGCGCCAGTGGCTATCGTTCACAAGTTGCCACCAGTTGGCTCCGCGCACACGGTTATCAGAACGTGGTGAATTTAGATGCAACTCAAAGCGAATGGTCGACTGTGCTAGACACAGAATCGTGCTAATTGAACTTCAATCGTTGCGAAAATGCTTACTCACCAAGCGATTCACGCGGTCTGGCTCCGCACCATAGGCTTGCAGGAGGGTTGTTCCATCTTGAATGAGAGTCAGCGCAAAGAGCAAATGGTCTGCCCCGACGTAATGATTGCCCAATCGAGATGCTTGGGCGACGGCTCCTTGTAAGACCACTTCGACATTCACGAGCGTATCGTCGTGTTGGTGATGGAGACCTTGCTTGAGTAGCATCTCATCCAGCCCACTTTGCCGAAGGATTTGCGTACACACGCTCCGACGCTCCTTCACTAAAGCCATCAGCAGATGTCCCAAACCCACCGATGGATGGTCAAGTGCAATTGCCATCTGTTCGGCGGCATACAGCACCCGCTTGCCAATCTCACTCAGGCGCGCATTCTGTCGCACCCGATGCAGGCTGAATTCCGTCTGCCCAGTTTGAAGCGCGAGGCGAACCCGTCGGCGCAGTTGTTCAGGTGTAATATCGACTAATTTCAGGAAACGTACCGCATTCCCCAGATTGGCGCGCGTAATCCCCAAGAGTAGATGTTCGGTGCCGATATAATGAGTCCCCAGCCAACTCGCCTCATCATCTGCAAAAGCAAGGGCTTGCTCAAAGGATTCATCGGGATATATGTCAATCGGAGTGTCTTGCTGGGGCAATAATCGCTTCAGATAGACTTTGGCACGCTCTTTGTCGAGGTCGAAGCCTTTCATCACCGCTGCCCCGATACTCCCATCTGTCAACAAGACTCCCACGAGCAAATGTGCCGTATCCTGATGAATATGCGCGTAAGCAGTCGCCAACGACTCTGCATGAAAGAGTGCGCGACGGGCATGGTGGCTATAGCGGTACGAATTTGCCATAGAAAGGAGGTCATTCAGACACGTATCCAAGTCGCTTGTATTATAGGCGAGGGCGCGATTGCCTGACAAGCGGATAGTCCTTTACTGATGATTAGGTGAAATGGATAGAACTATATTGTCATAAATGAAGATATGCCTTGACTACGATATAATTAGTAAGTTGAAGTTTCGGTCAGGGGTTGCTTCATGCCAAAACAGAAAACCCATCTCCATAACCTACCCGCACACTTCTTATCCTTCGTCGGGCGCGAATCCGAAATTGTTGAAATCATTCATCTATTGCAGGCAACCGATTGCCGATTGCTCACTTTAGTGGGAACAGGGGGTGTTGGGAAAACTCGTTTGGCAATAGAAGCGATCCATTGCATGGCAGAAGAAGACTATCAGCATGGGATTTATTATGTCCCACTTGCCCTCCTTACATCAGCGCAAGAGATTGTAACGCTCATTATCGAAGTCTTAGGCATCCTGATTGGCGATGATGGCACACCACAAGAAGAACTGGTGAAATTCCTCAGCCAAAAGCATCTCTTGTTAGTGTTAGACAATTTCGAGCATGTCTTAGACGGTGTTGACCTTGTGACTCATATTCTCCATGATACATCCTATGTGAAGATACTCACGACATCACGAGAACCCTTGAATCTGAGTTTGGAGCATATCTGGCATGTGAAAGGATTACCGTATCCCGATACTGAATCACTGGACGAAGCGCAAATAGAACACTATAGCGCACTCAAATTATTCAGAGACCGTGCGATACAGGTACAGCGCAACACCCCTCACGATGAAGACGACCACAGCATGATTCAGATTTGCCGATTGGTGGATGGCTTGCCCCTTGCCATTGAGTTGGCAACATCATGGATTCATACTTTGTCCTACCAAGATATTCTCACACATATCGAAGCAGGTATTGATATTCTATCCACACGTAGGCGAGATATAGCCCCGCGTCATCATAGTATTCGTGCGGTATTCGATCATTCTTGGGATTTATTGACACCTGATGAACAAGCTGTATTCCCTTGCTTATCGGTCTTTCGCGGAGGATTTACGCGCGATGCCGCCGAGAAAGTGGCAGACGCCAGCCTGAATACCCTGTCAGGTCTGGTCGAAAAGTCAATGGTGCGCCACAACAATGGACGCTACGATTTGCATGAACTCGTCCGTCAATATGGTGAGGAAAAATTAAACGACACAGGCAACAAGGCGCATATCCAAGAGAAGCATATGCACTATTATGCCGATTTTATGGATGCGCGACGGGAGGATATTAAAGGCAAACGGCAACTTGAAAGTTTGGACGAGATTCATACGGATTTTGACAATCTTCGCCTAGCTTGGAATCGTGCAATTTCGGAATCACAACTTGATACACTCCAAAAGATGATGGAAACTCTCGCGCTATTTTGTCATATGCGTACATTCTATCAAGTCGGCGAATCACTCTTCAAATATGCAATTGAAATCCTGATACCAACTCACAAAACAGATTTAGACTTGACCTTGAATCGACTGCGTATTCGCTATGTACAGGTCTGGGTACTGCCGCAACTGTATCCAGTACCACCCCATATCCTAAAGATGGTTGATGATTCCCAGCAAGTCGCAGAGCAACAAGACGATTGGGAAGTCATCATGCTCTGTTGTTGGTTACGAGGCATATGTCTTGGATTTACCGGTAGCTTAGAGAAAGCCGTGCAGGATTTGGAATACGGCGAGCGTTTAGCAGTACAACATCAGGCATTTTATTATCAAGGACGCATCCTCAGAGTTCTCGATAATTTGTTTACTATTCAATATTATGAAGATACACCTTATGCCATCGACATTAATAATCGCTTTAAGCTTGTAGCTCAGCAAATTTCGGACTTACACGGACTAGCTGATGCGATCAATATTAGATCGAATCGTTACTTACGTCAGAGCAAATATACAAAGGCGGAATCCAATTTGTGCGAGAGTAAGCAACTCTGGGAACAAATAGGGGATCAGAAAGCTGTTGGTGTTACCACAATGACAATCGCCATTCATCAATTTTTCAGAGGAAAACTGAATGAATCAGAGGAGAATTTGTTAGAGGCATTTAATATTCTGGCATCAGTAAATTTTGTAATAAGTTTTCCTATTATCTATGCATTTTTGAGTATGATTGCTAGCCTATCAGATGAGTATGGTAAAGCCAGAGAGTTTGCACATAAAACACAGGACAATAATGTTCATGTGAATGGATCAGTCGCAAAATTCTTCACATATGCTGGGCTTAGTTTTTACTCAATTAGCACATCAGATTATCTCCATGCGGTTAAGCATCTTTCGCATTTGTTGGAATATACACAACACATCCCTCTATTAGAAACAATCGCACTTGTCGTCAGTACCTTTGTATTCAATCATCAACAAGAATTCACTCGCTCAGCTGAATATCAAGGTTTAGCGTTCACTCATCCCGCCAGCCGAACAGGGTGGATGGAACGATGGAATAATCTGGCGGAACTGCAAACCGAACTTCAAGCCAAATTGGGCATCAAAGCCTATCAGAAAGCATGGGAGCTCGGAGCTTCTCTCCAATTGGATGCCGTGATTGCAACCTTGCAGGCAGAATTCAATCCAGACCAAACATCAGACCAAGTGGAAATCGCCAATCAATCCTTAATTGAGCCACTGACTCCCCGCGAACTCGAAATTCTTCAGCTCATCAATTCGGGCTTCTCCAATCGAGACATTGCCGAACATCTGGTTGTGGTCGAGGATACGGTTAAAAAACACCTCACCAATCTATATGGTAAGCTAAGTGTTAAACGCCGTACCCAAGCCATTGCCAAAGCCAGAGAACTCAAGCTCCTATAACCGAAACTTCCACCACCATTCTGCGAAACTTCCACTAAAGTGGAATGATACATGCTCCTAAATTCGCTATGGTTAATCTAAGTCAGAAATTATCAAATGGGATATCGGTATTCTAAGAGAAGGCTATGCCTCAAGGGTACCAGAAAATCGCTACATCCCTGAACTCACTTGTGAACCTAAACACTAATCTAGTATGGCGGTATAGATAAGCTCTACCGCCTAAGACTCACTTTTGTTTGCCAACAGATTTCGGGCCCGATTCTGCTTTGTGCGATATTTTGACAATCCATTAAGGAGAACAGATTATGCAAACGAAATTTCAATTTCTAGGTTTATTGGTGCTATTGACACTACTGTCGATAGGGGTTTTTGCACAAGACGCAATGTCCGAAACCGTTCAAGTCACCACCGTTCATGTTGAAACACATCTCTCACAGGGAGATGTTCGGGACATAGAAGGCGCAACTGCCACACTGATGGCAAGCGAAGCAGGTGTCTTCGTCCACATGCAGACTGCCGAACTCGAAGAAGGTCATGTTTATACGATGTGGGTCGTCATCGTTAACAATCCGGAAGCATGTGAAACAAGCCCATGTGCTCCAAGTGACATCCTTGGCAACAGCGATGCTGTGCAATCCGAAGTTACCTGGGGTGATAGTGTTCTTTATAGCAATGAAGCACGTATGGAATTTGCGGCATTTTTGCCGACTGGCGATGTAGTAGAGCCATGGTTTGGTAACGGCATTACCAACCCGCTTGAGGCAGAGATTCATCTCATAATTAACGACCACGGCGAAGTCGTATCTGAAATGACTGCCACCATGCTTAACACCTATCGTGGGGGTTGTACAGATGAAAGTCTACCACCACCGTTCCCGGAGACAGCGACATCTGATGGTGAACCCGGTCCCAATACTTGCCGCTTAGTACAAGGTGCGATTTTCGCGCAATAGTATCCTTTGCGACTAACACGACAATCAGATGCAATATAAAAGAGAATGGAGGCAATTTGTGTTCAGCGACTATCGAAAAGAGCTAAACACAGTCGCCTCTGCTATGGTAGATACAACTTGATAAACAGGTGGTTGCCAATGCGTATCATGACAAGTCTATGTGTCTTCATCATGTTGGTCGGGGTCAGTATCGTTGTTATAAAAGAAATTGTTCAACCTCTTCCAAATGACATGCTCACCCAAACATCAGACTTTCAATTTCTTCTGGCAGAGCTTTCTGCAAGGGGAGAAATCAATATCCAGACAAACAATAAGACAGAATACAATGAAATTGATGTTCAATTAGCTGAATTATCTGCTCAAGGATGGGTAACGATTGTAGCTTGTGGAGGTAGGCCTACCGAATAAGTAAGTCCTACAATCATGTGTTGTAGCTCTCCTAAACCTGTCGACACCATCAAATTTGAAATTGGTGGTGTCTATTTTTATTCGGCATCCTCGTCGCGTTGTAGTTCATTGCTCCTGCCTCTTCATAGTAGAGTGCGCGACGGGCGTGGTGACTATAGCGATACGAATTTGCCATAGAAAGGAGGTCATTCAGACACGTATCCAAGTCGCTTGTATTATAGGCGAGGGCGCAATCGCCTGACAAGCGAGAGGCGCAGAAATACAACTTGCTGCTACCTTCATAAATCGAGTATCGTAGGGATAAATTGAAGGAGCAATCACATGAATCGACGGACATTTACGGCAATTATTCACCAAGACGACGATTTATATGTTGTCGAATGCCCCGACGTTGGCACAATCATCGAAGAAGCCCTCGCAAATCTCCCCCAAGCCACCGAACTTTACCTTGAAGAGTTCGATAAACCCCAAAAATTCCACCTAACCGTCACCCTTCCACCTGCTTAGCATCAGGTAATCAACCAACTCCTCAACAATTTTGCCTTTAGAATAGCTTTATCTGATGGCAACAATTGGAAATATCCCATGAAAATTCGTTTAACAATCCTTCTTTTTATCTGTATCAGCATAGTTGCCTCAGCGTTTGAGGTCGAACCCAGCCCCTTCCTGCCCGATTTACAATCCATCACCCTCGATAATGTGAGCGAACTCCAAGAACTGAACACGCTTGGCTTGGGGATGATTTCGGATTTGGCATGGTCACACGATGGACACTATCTCGCTGTCGCCAGCTCCGTCGGCATTTTGATCTATGAGAATGGCAATTGGTCGAAACCGATACGACGAATCGAACCCGCTGTAGAGGATATTGACATTCAATTCAGCCATGATGACTCACAGATATTTGCGATTCCTGAAAAGCGGACGTTCTGGGGCAGTCCCGATGAAGGCGATTTGGGAGTCTTTGATATTACAACAGGTGAATACGATACCCTGATTCCTGATTTCACCACCCATGCAGACAATGCGATTTTCAGCCCAGACGGACGCTTTATCGCACGAGTACGTCCAACCGCACCCGAATCCTCAGCTAGCACGATTGACCTAACAAACCTTGCAACAGGTGAGACTCAAATTGCATCTGAAAGCTTGGCGAAATCTGGCACCTAGCTTACCGTCCACATCACAATCAACTTGTTTTCCTACTCAACACCTTCACCCCTGATGATACTCGTCTTCGTCTGATGTTTATGGAACTCGACACGCTCGACATCGTCAGAGAATGGGAACTGCCTAAAGGTACGTACCATCATACTTTTTCGATAAGTGGCGACGGAAATACACTGGGTCTCCTCGTCGAAGAGAACCCAAGAGCTTATGATACTATTCAAGTCGAACTTTGGGATATTGAAACGCAAACACTTGAAGGCACAGAATGGGTCGGCGCAACGGATAACTTGTTTCACCCATTTGAATATAGAATTCAGTTTCAAATCAATGGGGATGCAACTCAACTGACCTTTTTTGAATACACTGGACCCGGTACAAGCTTCTATGTGTGGGATGTCGAGGATGATAAGGGGTGGACTTCATATGATGAGATTGAAATGTCACTTGGTGAAAAAACAACTTGGCATCCTATCAACTCGTCCCAACTCATCGGGCGTACCGTGTATAACGGCATCATCTTATGGGACGGCGAAACCAACTCCTTTGAGGTATTAATTCATGGAACTCGCTTCATGGATAGGGGCGTGTTAGATGAAACTGGGCAGAATTTATGGATTGGTGGTTCACGTTTTGGGTCTAATCAACTTTACAATTTACACACAGGTGAACGGCTCCTTGATGAGGATTTAGGCTATCTAAAAGCGTGGCATCATGAGACACAATTGGGTGCATTCTATGTTGATAGACAAACGATTGAGATTCAGCATATGGAAACAGGCGACCTCATCACCACCATTGGCGACGGACGCGATAGCTTCTATGATGCCCAATTTGTCGAAAACGGAACTATCTTGGCAGTCCATGTCTATCCCAATTTGCAAGCCTATGATGACGAGGATTTGAATCGTTGGGATACGGTGCGTTTCTATGACGTGCAATCGGGTGAAGTTGTCATACGTTTTCGTGGGAATGGTGGACCCACCACACGCTATCGACTGCGAATTTTGCAATCCAAATACTTGGCAGGCATGAGAGGTTATTATGCAATTCAAGAGATTCTGGCACAAGATGTCTTTCATGAATGGGATTATTATGACGACACAGAATGGCTGTCTGGTGAAGTCTTGGCGATGAGTTCCGATGAGCGTGTGGTTGCAACCACCTTCTTCCCCGACGATAAACCGAATGGTTCAGGCATTCGAGTATTTGATGCCACTACACAAGAACTCCTCTATGAATTCACCGACCATGACGGCGAGGTGCTGAGTCTCAGTTTCAATGTGAATAGCACAATCTTAGCATCAGCCAGTGGCAGTGGGAGTTACTCTGGAGGCGAGAATTCTGTCCGCTTATGGGACATGACCACCGGGGAATCGTTGGGCGTGTTGGATATCTTTGATCAAGGTTATATGCGCGAGGTCATCTTCACATCTGGTGGCAAGACACTCATTATCATCATGGGTGGCTGTCCTTGTGAAGGCTATGGCTTTGATAGCTATGTCAAATTGTGGGGCATTCCATTAGACGACTAAGCAAAAAGGGGACTGATTTCGTCCCCATTAATTGCTAGTCCTTATCATCGTCGCGTTGGAGTTCACTGCTCCCGCCCTGTTGGACGACGTGTGTGAGTTCATGCGCGAGGAGTTCTTGTCCCGATGAGCTGTTCGGGTTGTATTCGCCATCACGGAAGAAGATGTCGCTTCCGGTAGTGAAGGCGCGGGCATTGATTTGACGATTTAGGGTGTCGGCTTCTGCGCCGGTGTGGATATTGACATTGCTAAAGTCTTGTCCCATCCGTGAACTGAAGAAGTCCTGTGATTCATTCGACATGGATTGCCCATTGCCTTGCTTGCTATTGATGGTGTTTTCGAGGTCTTCCGTGACTTCGGGAACACCTGCTCCTTCCCGTTGGATGAGCTTGCCTTGAAGCATTTCCTCTTCTTCCATCTCACCCATGCGCTGGATGTCATTAGCAGGCTTCATCATGAGTTCCTCATCTTCCTCTTCCATCCGTTGGATGGGTTTGAGTTGGAGTTCCTCTTCTTCCTCTTCACCAATTCGCTGGATCATCTTGCCCTGAAGCATGTCCTCTTCTTCCATCTCGCCCATCTTCTGGACATCGGGCATGGTCATGACTTGCTTGGCAACATCATCGGCTTCTTGTTCGTAGGCATCATCTGGCTCACCGACGGTCAGCTTGGCTTGAATGACACCCCCGCCAGCCATAGGCAAGCGTCCTTCTGCAAGGAGGCGTTGCACGGCTTGATTGCCGATGGTTTGCTGGAGTTCCATGATGTCATCATGCACCGGATTTGGTTTCCGGGATTGCTTGGGGAGTTTGGATGAATCATACTCATTTTGCAGGTTGGAATGTGAGTACATGCGATCAGACATCACATTTCCTCCGAACTTGGCTTGCCAGATAGTTCCATTGTAGCAGAAAAATGCGTTTCAGAGTCCATTTCGACCTCCATTTTGTCGACATTTCTGGACAATGGCGTTTTCCTCCCGTAGTCTGCGCGTCAGGTATCCCCCACCGAATTATGCTATCCTGAGTCTGTTCTGATATGGTTATGTGGGGACTTATCAACATGAAAGTTCGTATCCTCTGGCTGATTGTGGTCAGCTTACTCATCGTGCCGACTGGCTCCCTATCTGCCCAAGAAACGAGTGTCTTCTGGGATGGGCAATCGCGCTTCACTGTCTTGCTGATGGGCGTGGATCGTCGTCCGAGTGAAGGGGATGACTGGGCGTTTCGCTCCGACTCGATGATGATTGTCAGTTATGACCCCACGACGCAACACATCGGCATGTTGAGCATCCCCCGCGATATTCACTTTGCCTTGCCAAATGGAAGCGAATTCCAGCGTATTAACACGCTTCTCGTCGAAGCCGAATTGAACGAACCCGGCACAGGTCCCGATGCGATTATCAACGCGCTCCAATATAACCTCGGCATGTATATTGACGGCTTTGTCTTGGTCGATTTTCAAGCCTTTATCACCTTCGTCGATGCGATTGGTGGGATTGTCATGGATGTCCCCTACCTCATCCGTGACGATGCCTATCCCGATATGAATTATGGCTATGACCCGCTCTACCTCGAACCCGGCTTGCATCTGTTGGATGGCGAAACGGCGTTAAAGTATGCGCGAACCCGTCATCAAGATAGCGATTGGGTACGGGTGCAACGGCAATTACAGGTGGTGGAAGCGGTCAAGGAAAAGGTGTCCGACCCGATTATCTTCCAGAATTTGATGTTAAATGCGCCCTTGCTCTATGCCGAATTGCAAGCGAATGTCTGGACGAATATCTCACTCGAACAGGCTGGCTTCCTCGCATTGGCGACAATTCAAGTCGATGCTGAGGCGGTTACGACAGGTGTTGTGAGCAAAGACCACAGCATGACGCTTGTGCAATCGGGCGATATTGTCCGCATCCCAGACCGTGAACTGCTGGTTGAATTGCTGGTGAGCGTCTTCGGCGAAAACTATGCGGAGTAGGCGATTCATTAGCATATTTTGCTGAATTTTGGCTGGGAAATGCGTCACAGTTTCTCGCTTCGTTGCTGATTGTGGATAGTTAGCACCGCCAAAATGGGTTGCTCGTATCCAAGATGTTAAGGTGCAGAGGACTATCTATCATCCCAAACTAGAATCCTATCATAGAATGGGGTGTTGTGCGGTTAGGATTTACGAACATTTGTTTCACAATGATGTGCCTGATGAAAAAAACTTACTGCAACTACATATCCGTCCTAATTGCAATTTGTGTTCTAACAATGGCGACATCTTGTCGTCTGCGAGACTTTGATGTTTGCAATCCAGAAAGTCCTATCGTTGAGTTGTTGGAGACAAAATATCCTGAATGGTCATATTTGGTTGAGAGTCTTCCACCATCTACAAATGGTGTTGAAACACTGCACGTCGGAGGCGGAACATATTCAGTTCGAGTTCTTAAGTATACAGATAATGAGCAACCTATTTTGTCTGTTTCGACCAATGAAGGATATCCAAGAATGTGGGTAGGGATTAGTGGTTATTTCTATACACCAACCACAGAGTTGTTAAATCTGAGTGATACATATGAAATTGAAGCGATGAAGGACAATGTTTACTGTTACAGAAGAAAATCAGTAGAAGAGTAAAGCAAGAATGACCCATAAATTCAACAACGAACAACTCGAATTTTTGAAGCAGTATCATGAAACAATTGAAGTCGGTATGACGATTGCGAATTTCTTGAATAACTGGACGATCATTGACAAGTTTATTGAATTAGAAACTTATCAAACGATGTTTGGTGAATATCTTTGGGATGATGTGTATGATTACTACGAGGATAGCTCAGTTTATGACGGGTCTCTCAAGGAGCAATTGCTTCAACAGCTACGGTCAATTTGGAATGCTACAGGTGGATATCCAATGATGCATGAGAAAACTCCTATGCAGGACATCATGAAAAAAGTATGGCGTGGAGATGTCACAATTGAAGAAATACACGAATATTTGGGGCATTCCTATGCAATGCTACAGAACAGCTCTATTGTTGCACTTGGACGGAAAATGCGAGAAAAATCGTCTCTTCGTACTGAAGAGTGGATTGAACCGTTAGAGGCAATTGGTCGAAGTTATAAAGCCAATATTGAAGTCATGGGTGATACACGCATCAAACATTTTGTTATCGCAGGATTAGAAGAACTGGATTTAGAACCAGCAAGGGCAATCGCACAGGAGCTTCGTCGTCAATTGTCACAAGTTGACCAAGACATCATGCGCGAGTTTGAGGAAAAATGGGATTATTTGATGGAGAACATTGATCCATGAAGAAAGCAAAACGTGGGCATGATGATCGCCATATCAAGATGGCTATTCGCGTGATTTTTGTGGTGTCGCTTGCGATTATTATATTTGGGATAGCAGTGGCATTTGCGCTTCCTAATTAGTGACAATCTCGTTAGTTAGTCGTCTTTGAGAGTTTTCGGACAGCAAGAATGCTGTCCCTACGAATCGAGGATATTTTGTAAATTTACTCTGGTTAAAGGTTCTATATAGTGCAAACTTATCTCATTCAATATTTCGAGGATACTCGACCTTTGCGTTAGAATGCAGAGGATTGATTACTAAGAGGAATCCTAATGAAATTTGGTGTGACCTTTCCCCAACATGCGTTTACGGACCCGCTTGCCTTGCGCGATTTTGCCCAAGCCGCCGAAGAGCTGGGCTATGATTATCTGATGACCTATGACCATGTGGTCGGTGCGAATCCAGACCGTCCCGATTGGAAAGACCGTAATCCCTATACGTATCAGCATCTCTTCCATGAACCCTTTGTCTTGTATGGCTATCTGGCGGGCTTGACGAAGCGTATCGAATTTGTCACGGGGATTTTGATTCTCCCACAACGGCAAACGGCACTCGTCGCCAAGCAATCGGCAGAAGTGGATTTGCTCTCGAATGGACGCTTACGGTTGGGTGTGGGTGTGGGTTGGAATCATGTGGAGTATGAAACGCTGGGACAAGATTTCAGCACACGTGGACGACGCATGGAAGAACAGATTAGCCTACTTCGTCAATTGTGGACGCAAGACCTCGTGACCTATGAAGGGGAGTTCGATACTTTGCCTGAT
>JANQRM010000424.1 GCA_028284565.1 Anaerolineae bacterium
AACTTCCCCAAAAGCCTCTCGATATCGCCTTCATCGTGCGTGCGGTATTTGCCGTGACCTTGCTCTTGAATGTGGTGGATATGGTTTTTGAAATAACCGAATCGCGCGTTGTGGATTATCATTTCTCTCCCGGCATTGACCGCGACGACTATCTTCTCAGAGACCCGCGCGTTGGGGGAATATTCAGTGTCTATCAAACGTTTGACCGCTTACAACAAGATGGAACCGTGCGACCCGATGCCACAATTCGCTTGATGTGGGAGCCGAAAGAATATTATTGCCCAGCAAGCATCAATTGTATCGCCGATGTCCTAATCGACCACTGGCGGTATCCCATCTCACAAGGGCAATCCCCCGATGCAATTTTCCAGCAATGGTACGAGGCAGGTGAAGATAATCTCTTGGTCTGGGAAAATGGACTATATTTCACCGTCCAACTCGACCTTGAAAACTTCCCTGGAGCCGATTTGTTCATCCCAACGCTGGAGAAATACATGACACCGATTTGGACAGATGACTTTGAATACACCTTATATGAATGGAACGAGGATGTAGCTTTTGAGACAGATTAGTGATTACACGCCGTCAAAAGCGGGGTGGAAGCGGACAAAGCCCTGTGTATCCTGAGACGCATTGGGTTGCAATTCATAAAGCATAAAGTGGTCATTAGGTCCTTCATCTGAGAGATACGCACAGGTGAATCCCAATGGCTGTGCTGGAACAAAGCCGAAGCGCGGATAATAGCTGGGGTGTCCTACAAGGAAGACGAGTTGATGTCCGGCACTTTCACATTGCTTCAATCCCCACCAGATTAACGTCGAGCCCACAGCTTGCTTCTGGAATTCGGGCAGTACAGCAACCGGACCCAGCGCGACCACATGGTCAACGACTTCACGATCTTGTTCGAGTGTCATAGTCGAAAAGAGAATGTGTCCAACCATTTGCTCTTCGATGCTTGCGACTAAGGAGAATATAACTCCGCCTTGCTCACGTACTCGGTCAACGACTTGGGCTTCTTCGGGTCGTCCAAATGCCTGCTGATTGATAAATCGAATCCGTTTGATGTCTTCTGGGCGTTCATTACGAATCAGGATTGCATCGTCAAGCATCATAGCCTCTAATTCTCTGCGCTTAAGATTTGCAAGAGTAAGGTCAAACTTGCATGAACACTCGCTTGCTTGTTCGCAATGCGGTCTCCATCCCACACATGCCGTTGGACTGCTACCTGTCCGTCTCGTGCTGCAAAACCAATATAAGTTAAGCCCACAGGTTTCTCATCTGTTCCACCGCCGGGACCCGCAATGCCGGTGACACTGAGCGCATAATCCGTATCAAATAAATCACGCGCACCCACTGCCATCTCACGCGCGGTTTGCTCACTGACTGCGCCATAATCTATCAGGGTTTGCTCACGGACATTGACCATCTGTTGCTTGGCTGCGTTGGAATAGGTCACGACTCCACCAAACACATAAGCCGAACTCCCCGACACATCTGTTAGGGTACTCGCAATTAATCCCCCCGTACAGGATTCAGCTGTAGCAATGGTGTGCTGATGATTGCGAAGGGCGATGCCAACATCTTCCGATAATTTGAGCAAATCCATGAGTTTTCTCCAATTAGTTGATTCGTCCCTGACTTCTCCCTATAATGTGGGATAACGGTTCGCTGGAATGTGGGATACTGAGGGATAACAAGATTTCGTGCGCTTTGTAGTCTGGTTGATGATCATCTGGTTCGTTTTAACACTCGTAGCCTGTGGTACGACACCAGATGACACAACAACTGACATCCCCACTCAGAACCCACTTATCACCCTTACTGTCTATCGACCACCGCCAATAGCCACGATTCCCCCACAATTTACCCCCTTCACCACCCGTTATGCTACAGATGCCCTCTCGACCTCGCTAAAGTTATCACCACTGCATTGCCAAAACCAACCCTCAAATCAGATATTATGTCTTGGAACGGTTGATAATCCGCTGGATGTACCTGTCGGACAAGTGTCTCTAACCGTCGTGTTATCTCTCGATAACAAAATTACTATGCAACAGATTCAATTAGAACAAGCCACTATTCCAGCTTTTGAACGTGCGCCGTATCGTTTCCAATTTCATGCACTCTACCAAAATGCGACAATTACTCTGATGCTTTCCGAAGTTGAAACATTCATCAATGACGAACCTGCACTGACCATTGAGCAGGAGACCGTGTTAATTATCGATGGACGCTATCAGTTGACTGCAAACCTCGCGTCTATACGATCCGACACCTCCCGATTAATCGGAAGCCTCTACAATGAAGAAGGGCAACTCCTTGTGTATCGCATTGTGGATTTAGAGCCATCCACACAAAGCCAAACCGTTCGCTTCGATTTTCCTATCCCCGATGACGACGGGATGTATTCACATCATCTCTATTTCGGTAGTTCATAATCTTCGCTGGCAACCAACGTCCCCACAGAGAAATCCCCCTTCACAACCCGTAAGAGATGGTCTGCGTCCCAAAAGTTGACCACTATGATCGGCATGTTGTTCTCTTTACAGAGCGTGAAGGCTGTTGCGTCCATCACACGCAACTCATCGTCAAGGACCTTTTGGTAGGTGATTCGGTCATAGCGCACCGCGTCAGGATGCTTCATCGGGTCTGCCGAATATACACCATCGACTTTGGTTGCTTTGACAATGACATCCGCTTGTATATCTGCCGCCCGTAACGCCGCCGCCGAGTCTGTGGTGAAGAAGGGATTGCCCGTCCCACCTGCGAGAATAACAATCCGTCCCTTTTGCAGATGCCGTATCGCCCGCAGTCGAATATAGGGTTCAGCAACCTTGTTCATTTCAACTGCCGTTTGTACGCGTGTGGGGATGCCTTCCCTTTCGATGGCATCTTGGAGCGCAATTGCATTCATCACCGTGCCAATCATGCCCATATAATCTGCTGTACTGCGATCCATCCCACGCGCCGCCGCTGGTTCGCCCCGCCAGATATTCCCCGCGCCGATAACAAGAGCAATTTCGATTCCTAAGTCATAAATCTCTTTGATACGAACCGCAATTTCGGCAAAGCGGTCAGGGTCTATGCCATAACCTGATTCGCCGACAAAGGCTTCTCCACTAAATTTGAGCATAATTCGTTTGAAGGGAAGGTTGGTGTTGGCTTGTGTCATGAGGTCTCCTAATGTGGTTTGTAATAGACATAAAAAAAGGGACTAGCACAATGGCTAATCCCCATTTGATTCATTCCTGAATGTGTGATTGCTGTTCGTTGTTTGAGACAACGATTACGCATCGCCACCCTCTAAATCTTCACCGATTTTGAAGCGGGCAAAACGGCTGATTTCGATACTTTCACCAACTTCAGCCACCGTCTCTTGTAGGAGTTGTTCGATCGTCTTTGCGTCGTCTTTGATGAAGCCTTGCTCCATCAACACTACTTCTTCATAGAACTTATTCAGACGACCTTCTGCCACTTTCTTAGCGATGTCTTCCGGTTTACCTTCTTCAATGGCACGGCGGGTTTGCAGTTCCGTCTCCGCTTGGACAACCGCATCAGGCACATCCTCGCGCTTGACATATTGCGGGTTCATGTTCGCAATGTGCATTGCCACATCCCGCGCGAAGTTTTGGAAGGGTTCTGTGTTGGCAACAAAGTCCGTTTCACAATTGACTTCAGCAATGACTGCCAGTCGCTTATCGAAATGGATATAGCTCCCAACGACGCCTTCGTTCATCGTGCGTCCCTTGCCTAGCTTCTTCGCGGCTTTGGCAAGACCCTTTTCACGGAGGAATTCGATAGCTTTTTCCATATCCCCGCCATTTTCTTCCAAGGCTTTCTTACAGTCCAGCGGACCAGCCCCAGTTGCGGCGCGGAGTTCTTTTACTTCTTGTGCAGTTACAGCCATGTTCTTGCAGTCTCTCTTTCTCTAATCATCGTCGTTTTCGTCGTCTTCGTCCTCATCATCATCCGATGAGTCATCGTCATCATCGCTATCATCATCCTCGTCGTCACTATCGGCGTCGAGGTCATCATCTTCATCATCGTCCTCGTCGAAATCCTCATCCTCGTCGTCATCTTCATCCTCGAAGAGAGTTGCATCCCGCAATTTAGCGAGAGTCGACTCACCAAGCAGGACTTCGTCATCGACCTCTTCATCTTCAGCGTAGACTTGCTCAAAGGTGACTTCTTCCTCTTCTTCGCCACCACCTTTACGCATCTGACGACCTTCAATCACCGCATCAGCCAATGCGCCGACCAACAAGCGAATGGAGCGCATCGCATCGTCATTGGCAGGTAATATGTGATCGACCATATCGGGGTCTGCGTCAGTGTCCGCCAATGCCAGCACAGGAATCTTGAGGATGTTGGCTTCTTTCACAGCCGTCGCCTCGCGGTCTGCATCGACCACGATGAGCAAACCCGGTAAGCGTTTCATATCGCGGATACCGCCCAGCCGCAATTGGAGTTTCGTAATCTGACGCTCCATCATCAGAGCTTCTTTCTTCGTGAGCAGTTCAAACTCACCGGCATCACGCCGTTTTTCCAATTTCTTTAGCGTATCAATCCGTTCCCGAATTGTCCGCCAGTTGGTCAAAGTCCCACCCAACCAGCGTAGGTTGACATAGGGCATATTGCAACGACGGGCTTCAAACGCCACAATTTCTTGCGCTTGGCGTTTCGTGCCGACAAACAGCACACCCCCACCATTTTGCACGGTGTCGCGAACCAAATCATGATATTGATGCAAATTGCGAAGGGTTTGTTGCAAATCGAGGATATGAATCCCATTGCGTTCGGTGAAGATGAAGGATTCCATCTTCGGATTCCACTTAGCTGTCCGATGCCCGAAGTGAACGCCCGCTTCAAGCAAGGACTTCATCGTTACCTTAGAAGGCATATGATAAAACTCCTTAAAATTGGTGTTTACGGTCTCGCACATCGTTCTGCCTTCAAGCTGAACCCCGGTTATACAAGGCAACACCGCCTGAAGTCCCGATGTGTGGGAATAGGGTCGGTTCACTTGTCACCAACCCGACGAAGCATTATAGCAGTCCACTATCTCCGAAACAAGGTAGCAGTCTTAGAAACCAGTTAGTTTTTCAGTCTATGAGGAGAACAGATGACTAAAGCATCATCACTATTATATTGATGACACAATAATACAGTTCCTTACCTCAGAAAATGACAATCTGAGATTGCAAGATGAAGGTATCATTTCACTTGGTAAACTTGATGTTTGTAGTGTTATACTTTTGCGGACAGGGAGTTTCATGTTCTATTGAATTAAGGTGTCAGTCTTTACCACTGTCGCAAATTCATCATTCAAGTTGGCAAGTGACATCGCATGAACCTGTTCCGCCGGAAACACGGCCCCATCGATACCCACACGGTCAAATGTCGCTGTCGCATCACTTACTAGATAGACATCAAAACCCAAATTTCCTGCCATCCGCGTCGTCGTTGAAACACAATGATTCGTCGTCAACCCAATAATAACCATCTGCTCAATATCTTGCTCCCGTAATCGCGCTTCCAAATCTGTTCCAATAAATGCACTGTTCACCGTTTTACCAATTACTGGCTCATTCCCCTGCGGTTGGGAGATCTCCATAAAATCATTCCCAACTTGATTCAGACGCAACGGACTCTCCGGGAGTACGGAGTTGTGTTGAATATGAAAAATTGGACGGTTCGCCATTCGCCATTCTTGCAGAAGTTGCATGATATTATCTTCCATCTGTGGATTATTCCGCTTCCCCCACACCGGGTCGTTAAAGCCTTCTTGCACATCAATCAGAATCAGCGCAGTCTTCTCGTTGATCGTTGGCACGGTTTTATTCTCCTTTAGAACATTTTAGACCCATTCTACCAATCGTTTTCCTGCCAAAGCTATCTGTTTCTTGCGTTTTATTGAGACAATATCAGTGTACCCTCGTATATAAGTCATGCGTCAAACATGGAGAACATGCATTGATCGAGAAACTCAAAACCCGCACCTCCCGCTTTAAGAACGTTCTAATCGTTGTCATTGGCTTATACGGCGCGGTCATCACAGCCCAATGGCTCATCACCAATTTACTCGGCGAACTCATCATCCCCATCAGCCTGCTCAATGATGTCTCTCCCATCGTTTGGCTACCGACGCTGATTCTATTTCCGGTTATGCTCCTCTGGCGTAAACGTATTGCGCTCTTATTGCTTGTGCCATTTGTCGTCTTGCTTTTGTCCTATGCACCACTTCTACTCCCACACACACAAGCTGTTGTCGATGATACAGATACCTTAACTATCATGACCTACAATCTCAACCGCGCAAATCACGATGCACAAACCGTTTTGCAGATTATTCGCTCTGCAGATGCCGATATTGTCTCCTTACAAGAAATCAATCTCACGATTGAAGAAGCTGTCTCAACTCAATTAGCTGAGGAATATCCCCATCAAGCCATTCACGCCACCGAAGGCTATCACGGTCAAGCGGTATTGAGTCGCTATCCCATTGTCGACGATGACTTTTGGCGCACCATCCTTGGGCATCAGCGTGTCGAACTCGATGTCGATGGACAAGTCATGACCCTCTACAACGTCCATCCCATTCATCATATGGTGTTCTTGGGGGGTGTTGACTTTTGGACACGCAATCATGAAATCACCGATATTCTGTCCCGCACCGCCACTGAGACCAATCCAACCTTGCTCGTCGGCGACTTCAACATGACCGACCAGAGCGAAGATTATGCTAATGTCCGCCGGCAATTCAGCGATAGCTTCCGCGATGTGGGGCAGGGGATGGGCTTTACATGGCCCCAACACTTCGGCAGATTGCCCTTATTCTCACGGATTGATTACATTTTCTACAATGACAATTTCGAGGCAATCTCGGCGCAAGTCTGGGAGACAGGTGGCATCAGCGACCATCGACCCTACCTAGCCACACTTCATCTCATATCCGCACGCTAACCACTTCATAACAAATCTTTCGCTAGATGCCAAACGGACTTCTGCTATAGTATGACGATAATATGAATGTCATCATGGCGGAAACATGCCCGATAACATCCCTTCTCTTTGGTTGATACGCGCCCTATTGATGAGCCTACTACTCTTCGGCTCAGAAGTCTTATTCTGGAACAATCTTCCTGCACAAGACTTGGGCGATACTTTGTTGCGTGTTATTGGTTATGGCTTGTTGAGTATCATCATTCTTGATTTATTCGTCCGCTTCCGAGTCTATGACATCTGGGGTGGGATGTTCGTTTTGGGTATTTATGCCATGCTGAATACTTTGCTAGTCATGCCCGCCGTGACGCTCGCCGATTCCCCACGCACACTAATATCCATTGGTTTAGGCGCACAATGGCAAATCGGGATGCAAATGGTCGGGATAGTCGTTGTCTTACTTGCCAGTAATCAACCGCGTGTAAAATGGGTCTGGTTTGTAGGTATGGGAATCGTCGGCTTCAGTTGGGGTGTATGGGTGCGCTGGTTGCCTGTCTTCAATCCTGAATCCTATGTTGCCATCTCTTTATCCACTGCTTTGCTCTATGCCGGAATAGCCTTCGGAATTGTTATCCTACTATTCTGGCTGGTTCGCAGGACAGTACATGACATCACTATAGAGGATTTTAAACTCTCCGTGCGTGAATTACCCGTCTGGGGATTGGGTGCAATGTTGCTTTTCCTTCTGCGGGTCGTGCAAGGTTCAATCGACGGATTGAGTTTGGTACTCGTCGCTATCCTGAGTGGTATTTGTCTATTGTTGCTTTGGTTTCGCGGGGACACCAAACAGACTCCACTTCTGCATCGCTATTTCCCTATGTGTCCGCTGTCATGGGCATGGCTCATCGCCGGAAGCATCAGCTTTGTTGCAGTGGCGATAATCACGTGGTCACTCCCGCTAATAGACCCGCGCCTACCATTCAGTCAATTAACCATCATCACCCTTGCTTTTTCAGGCATTGGCATTGGTTGGTTGCCTTTTGTTGCAGGCGTACTCGGTATGCGTTTCTTCACCCGACAAATGCGTATCTACCAAAAGTTTCAGGGCTGAGGGCAGTTGTTAGCACCCTCAAGAGAAAAATTCTCAGGCGTAAATACAAAGAAATATAGTCTTATAGGTCTCTGCGTCTGGCGGTTCATCTGTTGTTCTGCATGTCATATACCTCATGAAGCCATGCATAGGCTTCCTCTCGGCGGTGTGTGTATTTCAGCTTAAAGTTAATTTTGCCCAAAGAGGCGAAGAAGAGACGCGCAAAATAGGGACTCGTGCGCCACTCAAACAGCATGGCGATATACCCAACCCTATGTCGATGAGTGCTGAAGATACGCTTCGATTCATTGCGAGCGGTTGCGGTGAAGGAGACCTCATCCCCCGTGACATCGAGCAGGATGAAGAAAGGGTCTTTTTCGGGGATGGATTGAATGTAGCTATCCAGTGCCTCCGCCCATTCAAGGATGGCTTCATCCGTCGAGCGATGAAATTTGAACACTTGGATAAAGTTTTCACGGGTGGAAACAACATCTCGCATTACAGCACCGACTCTAGTCATCTTCACACGATACAGTATAGAAGATTTCACAAGAGACTGCATCCGTAATGCGAGACCATAGCAGTTCATGCGCTACCTCCGTCGGAAGCGTTGGAGCCAACTTGGTGAAGCATCGCCTGATTGGAGCTGACGAGCAAGTCGCATCGTTTCCGCATCGCGTAGTCGGTCTTGGCGATAGTAATCGGTCATATGATATTCGTGGATGTTCATGATTCGTTTACTCCTTTTCATTGTGTATCGAATAGTGGTCAGATGGATTCTTATAGGGTTTGCGCTGAGGCTTTGGCATAGTCTCGATAGGATGTTCGGGTTCAGTGTTCGCCAGCCAGTTGTCCTCTGACTCTGGGTTGATTTTGTAGCTTGGATTCGACATGGTCATGTCCTTTCAGATACAAGTGACTGGCAGATGGTAGAGATTAGCTCAAGATGGCATCATCCGTTCCGGCAAGTTGGCGCAAGAATTCGAGTTGCCCAACATGGTAGGTCTCGTGCCAGATTAAGCCCTGTAAGCGTTGCAGGCGGGTGCGCTCTCGTTGGCTTTCTAGGAGCAAGCCTGTCTCCGGTTTCTCATTGAGGAATTCAGGAGTGACCTCGCTCAATTTGCTGATAAGACATTCTTTCGAGCGTTGCAGATACCCCATCAAGGTGTCGAGTTGCACGCCTTCATCGTCATCTGTCAATGGGTCAGAACCGCGTCGATAGCGCATGGCTTCTTGGGCGGGCATCAGCGTCGTTAGATCGAGTGCACGTAGCATCCAATCCCGATGTTCTGCCAGATGTCCCAGCACCCAGTTCAGTCGGTTGCCACGAAAGGGCAGGTCTAATAAGGTATCGTCATGCGTAAGACCCTCAAGCTGTCGTTCAATAATCCAGTGATTAAGATTGAGTGTCGCAATCCAATCTTGAGTGTCTGTTTGTGCTGTTGTCATGGGGTTTTCTCCCTAATTATGAACGCGGTCAAAGGCTTGTTGTGTGAGTTGCAGGACTTCATCGTCGATGTCGTCTGCAGATTGAATCTCGATCATATGGCTGATGTTGGGCATCGCACCCAACCCCTTCGCTTGTTGGACGCGCCCTTCAAAGGGGGTATCACCCAAATCTAAACCATAGCGGATTGCTTTCTTCGTCAACTTGGCACAGCCGAAGATTTTCTCGCCTTCGATGGAAATGTAATTGCGCGTGGGAATGAAGACCACATCCTCAAACATCGGCTCGACCTTTGCCTTCAGGGTTTTATAGACAGGTTGCCATTGCTCATTGCCATTAAATAACTTGCTGAACAGCGCCTCATAGTTGTAGACCGGTTGTCCATCATTGAGGAAGATGCCTGCCAGATAATTTGCTTGCAGATGGTTCAAATCATGATTGGCTTTGAGATGCTTGAGAATGGTATTCGGTTTGGATTCGAGTTCCGCTTGCTCGATTATCCGCATCCATTCAGGAACTGTGTGTCCAGTTTGCTCTTTAGCGGTGTCGATAAATTTTAGTTCCATTTCCTGTGAACCCCGTGCCATGTGATTGCTCCTTTTGATAGGTGTTGGTTGTTGGCTTTTAGTTATTCGTTTTTGAATTTCAGAGATTAGATTTCCTCAGTGTCCTCTGTGCCTCAGTGGTGATAGTCGTTGTCCTGAAAGATGACTGGCTGATTGCTATGCTTGCCATACTCCAAGAATCCCGCCCATGATGGTGAAAATCACAATGTCATGGAAGCCGTTGATTAGTGTGAGACTCATTGGGCGACGTTCAAATTGATCTTTGATGAAAGCGGCGTTGGCGGAGAAACCGACGGCAATCAGAAAGCCAATGATTAAGCCATTGACGAGTGTATTGACACCCATCCAGCCAATGAAGAGTGCCATCACAAAGGCGGTGATGATTGCGCCGACAACTGCCGCGACGAGAGCAAGGGGTGAGGCATCTTCGCGGACTTGTTCAGCCGTTTTGCCGATACCCACCAACCATTGCTTATTAAAGGCGAAGGGGGCATTGAACCAGATAGCACCGACAACGACTTCGACAAGTGCGGCGGCAAGTATGGCAAGGATGTTGAGTTCTGGGAGTACCATGTTGTTTCCTTTCGTGAGTGAATGTAGTTATCATCAGCTGATGTATTCACCCTACAACTTCAAGTTAGCTTGAAGTCAAGGAATTCGTGGGATATTCGTCAAAATTGGGATAAGTTGGGAAAAATGCGGGATTTAGTCGGGTAAAATCAGCCCCGAATCGAGTTCATAATGCAAAAAGGAGCATTCCAGCGATTCAGCGAGGAGGTCACGAGTCGCTTGCGCTTCACGGATTACGGATTCAATTTCGAGGAGTTTGCGTTCGGCAATAATTCGCCACCGTTCAGAGACAGGCACGTCAGCCGGGAAGTCATGCACGAGTTCTTTGATTTCATCGAGTGTGAAGTTGGCATCTTTACCGAGCTGGATGAGCGCGAGGATGGACAGAATGTCTGGGAGATAGCGTCGTCGCCCATTTTCGCGTCGATGCGGTTGGATGAGACCAATATCTTCATAATAGCGCAAGGTGGAGGTGGCGACTTCTGCGAGTTCAGCCACTTCACCGATGGTCATTTCTATTTGTTTCTGCATAGAAGAAATTGCCCAAACCATCAATCGGATACGCCCTATTATACAATGTTTTCGAGGGATTGTCGGAGTTGGAAAGTCGTAAGGGTGACAGACAATCGTTATACTCCAATCGTGTAGGAAATGAATAGTGAAAGTGACATCCATGAGTGAGTTAAACGGCAAAGTTGGAATCGTGACAGGGGTGGCAGAAGGATTGGGGAACAAAATTGCGCGTGCCTATGCCAAAGCAGGGATGCGTCTGGCACTGATGGATATACAAACCGAGAAGTTGCATTGGCTTACTGATGAATTGCAAGCAGATGGTGTGGATTGTCTGCCGATCACGGTTGATTTATCCGATGCGACTCAATCGCACGAAGCCATCCAACAAGCCCTTGACCATTATGGTACACCTCGCGTCTTGGTGCATAACGCGGCTGTTCTCAATGAGCGATTATTCAAAGATGTTACTTTTGAGCAATGGCGCACGGAGATTAATATTATCCTACAAGCGGCTTTTATCCTGAGCAAAGCAGTCTGGGAGGCGATGATAAACGCCGGATTTGGACGCATTATCTTTATCTCATCGGGTTCGGCATTAAAAGGCTTTGTCAAAGAGGCGGCATATTGCCCTGGTAAGCATGGACAAGAGGGCTTGATGAAAGTGCTATCAATGGAAGGCGAACCCCACAACATCGCAGTTAATACCTTCACGACAGGCGCGCCCATTGATACCCCCATGTCACGGGGACATTATCCAGAAGAACTCCGTCAACGATGGGTTGACCCGGCACTATTGGCTCCAGCATTTGTCTGGCTTGCGGAGCAAGATTCGCTCATCCATACAGGTGAACGACTGGATGCCTATGCGATGTCACAGGCACTCACTGCGAAGGATTAGGTAAGAAGCCCATCTACAATTGAGAGGACTTCTATTTCATATTACGACGCTTCAGCTTGTTCAGCGTGTGTTTTCAATCCAGCGACAATCTCTTTGAATTCGTCCGACATATCGGGAATTCCTCGTTTGAAGAGTGGCAATAGTAAACCACTGAATTCTTCTTTGAGATGAAAGTCGGTCTGCTTGTCGCCTTTAGGTGTGAGGGTGTAGGTACGTTCTCCTTTGAATAAACCGAATGGCATCCCGTCTCCTGCGACCATCTTGCGATTGGGAATCATTTCGGTTGTGGTGGTGGGGAAGCCACGACTTGGATTGCGTTTGAGATAGAAGGTAACTTTTTCGCCCAGTCCAATCCTGCCTTCTACACGGTCTAGAGTTGGATTCCATTCCGGATGCTTCTTCGCATCCGTGATGAGTTTCCAGACGGTTTCGGGTGAGGCATTGATGGTCGTGCTAGCTTCAAAATGCATGACAGTGTTCCTTTCTGTATAAATGATATTGTAACGGGCAGGCGCATCGGTCGCGCCCCTACAAGGGCTTATTTATCGTGTGATGTCTGTATCTCTAGTAGGCGACGATGTAAAAAGGCTTTCTCGGTTTGATTGTCGCAAAAGCCGAGTGCCAGATGGTAAGCGGATTCAGCCTCTGCCCAACGCTCTAGGCGACGCAACAAATCGGCTCTTGCGGCGTGTAGCAGATAATAGCGTCCCAAATCGCCACGTGATTCGATGTCGTCTAACAAGGCTAAGCCTGCTTCGTAACCCTCCGACATGGCGATGGCGACAGCCCGATTAAGTTCAATCACAGGCGAGGGAATCATTCGCAAAAGCAGGTTGTAGAGCATGGCTATCTCCCCCCAATCGGTCTCATCAGGTGTTCTAGCCTGAGCGTGGAGCGCACTGATTGCCGCCTGTATCTGATAGGGTCCGGCACGTCGCATAGCTAGGGCTTCATCCAACAAGCGCAACCCTTCCTCAATGTGCTGTTGCTTCCATTGGGTTCGGTCTTGCTCTTCGAGAGGGATGAGATCACCTGCTTCATTGACTCGCGCTTGTGAACGCGAATCATGAAGGAGCATCAGCGCGAGTAAACCGAGAACTTCTGCATTTTGGGATAGGCTTGCTTCTTTGTCGAGCAAGTTCAGCAGGATGCGATTGAGACGGATGGCTTCTCCACAGAGGTCATGACGAATTAGGGATTCCCCACTGTGCGCTGTGTAACCTGCATTGAAAATCAGATATAGCACAGAGCAAACGACATCCAAGCGTTCTGTCAGAATATCCAACGAGGGAACTTGATAGGGGATGCCTGCATTGCGAATTTTGCGCTTGGCACGGACGAGGCGTTGTGCCATTGTGGGAACAGGGACAAGGAAAGCATGGGCAATATCGGGTGTCTTTAATCCGCCGAGTGTTTGCAACGTGAGGGCGACTTGGGCTTCTTTGGCTAAAGCGGGATGACAACAGGTAAACATCAGCTTGAGGCGTTCATCAGGTATGGAGTCCACGTCTATCTCTGTCTCCTGTAATTGTTCCATTTCAATGAGTGTTTTCAGGATGGCTTTCTTGTGTTCTAAATTCTTAGCACGGCGTAGGCGGTCTATGGCTTTGCGTCGCGCGACCACCAATATCCACCCTGCTGGATTATCCGGTACACCGTCGCGTTCCCAACGTTCCAATGCGAGGACGAAAGCATCCTGCACCACATCTTCGACCAATTCAAAATCGCGGATGTGCGAATAGAGCAGGGCAATCACCCGTCCAGATTCTTCTTGGAAGGTCTGTGCGACGATGTTTTGCATTCGTGACTTAGCCGTTGTAGTCGTTATATATCATGAGTTCGGGACGAATCTCGATTGCGCCGTATTTCACATCGGGAATCGTCTTGGCGATTTCGATAGCTTCATCAAGGTCTTTGCAATTGAGAATATAGATTCCAGCGAGTTGCTCTTTGGTTTCGGCAAAGGGTCCGTCCGTGATAAGTGTTTCATTATTGCGAATGCGTACCGTCGTAGAGTTGCTGATGGGTTGTAAGGGTGCGCCACCACTCATCAAACCACTTTCGTTTACAGATTGATGGAACTGAGCATAGCCTTGGATGAGGGCGTTGCGCTCATCTTCGGGCAAGTTCGGCAAGACATCTTCTTGAACATAAATCAACAGTACATAGCGCATAAGGTTGTCCTTTCATTCAGTGGATTATGAAAAGTATATCGTGTGTGTCTATGTTGATAACGAATATGCCAGCGACAAATCGACAGCTTGATGAAGAAAAGTCGTGAAATCAGAGAATTGACGTGATATGATAGTAGGTTGGCGCATTTGGATATATAAGATTGTTGTCTCATGATATATCTTTGATGTATCAATCACACATCACAAGTGAGGAAACATGAAGAAGATTGTTATCACAGGATCAAGTTCAGGGATTGGCAAAGCAACTGCCCAGTACTTTGCTGAGCAAGGTTGGCAGGTTGCCGCGACGATGAGAAATCCAGAGAATGAAACCAAACTCACAGAATTTGCGAATATCTCCATTTATCAGCTTGATGTTACAGATTCAGCATCCATTGCAAGCGCGACCGAACATATCCTTAGCGATTTTGAAACGGTTGACGTTCTACTAAATAATGCGGGCTATGGGTTAGTTGGTCCGTTCGAATCGGCAACAGAAGCACAGATTCAACATCAATTTGATACGAATGTCTTTGGGTTGATGAATGTCACCCGCGCATTCTTGCCCCATTTTCGTGCTAATGAAGCAGGTCTCATTTTGAATGTTTCTTCCATTGGCGGTTTGATAACCTTCCCCCTGATCAGTCTTTATCACAGTACCAAATGGGCGGTTGAAGGCTTCTCCGAGTCCCTGTCCTATGAGCTAGCCTCACTTGGGATTCAAGTCAAAATCATTGAGCCGGGGGGTGTTTCGACAGATTTTAGCGGACGGTCACTGGTGCTCGCCAGCGATAACTCGATAACGGACTATGATGAACTCGTGGGCAAGTTTACAAAAAACCGGGAAGCAACTTCACTTGGTGGAAGTTCTGCCGAATACCTTGCAGAAGAAATCTTCAAAGCGACAACAGATGGCAAAAAGCAATTGCGTTATCTGATTGGTGAGGATGCCCATCAAATCTATGGGATGCGTCAAGAGCATGGTGATGATGCCTTTATCGCTGGTATGACTGAGCGCATGTTGTCTTAATTAAATGGGGCTTGTCCACCTTCACAAACGCCTATGAGGGTGGACATAACTTATTGCTAGGAGAAATTAAGAAGGAGTTTCCAATGGCTAACACCACAAAGGAAGTCGCACTGATTACTGGTGCATCTAGTGGGATTGGTAAGGAGTTCGCAAGAATCCATGCCGAGCGTGGAAGTGATTTGGTCATCGTAGCACGGCGCGAAGATAAGCTGAATGAACTGAAAGCAGAACTGGAGAGCAAGCATGGCGTTCAGGTGATGGTGATTGTCAAAGACTTGACCTCGCCAAGTGCGCCAGCCGAAATTTATGATGACGTGAAGCAAGCGGGAATTGAGGTGGATTATCTCATCAACAATGCGGGTTTTGGTGGACGGGGTAAATTCCATGAGCGTGAGTGGGCAAAAGACCTCGCCATGATTAATGTGAATGTTGTAGCATTGACCGCACTCACCCGCCTCTTCTTGGCTGATTTTGTCGAGCGGAATTCGGGTCGGATTCTCAATGTATCCTCAACAGCCAGCCTTGTACCGGGTCCCTTGCAAGCGGTCTATTATGCGACGAAAGCCTATGTCACGTCGTTTAGTAATGCCATTGCCGAGGAGTTGCATGATACAAACATCACGGTGACAGCCCTCTTGCCCGGCGCGACTGAAACGGAATTTGGGAGTACATCTGGGATGGATCAAACGAGTATGTTCCAGAATACCTATAGTGCAAGAGAAGTTGCCGAAGATGGCTATCAAGCCATGTTAGATGGTCAGCTGGATGTCATCTCAGCGATGAACTTAGGGCAACGTATCCAAATGCGATTTGTCCCCCTTATGCCCAAGTCCATGGTTCTGAGAACGATACGTCAACAGCAAGAGGTCACATCTTAAATCGAAAGTCGGCAAGGGAGTGAGATGATGCGGAATCCGAAATACAACGTGGACAATAATTGGCAAGCATTGCTGAAAGACCTCAATGTGAATGCACAGGATGTCTTGCGTCAGGCTCAACTCCCCTTGGATATGCTGTCACGTAAATCGCCCACTGTCACTGCTGATGAGTACTTTCGCTTATGGAATGGCTTAGCGCATATCATGCAAGATACGCCAGCCTTTCCCTTGCACCTTGCCAAGACGATGACGGTAGAAACGTTTAGCCCGCCGATTTTCGCATGTATGTGTAGTGCAAATTTGAATATGGCACTTCGTCGTATCGCCAAATACAAACCTCTTGTAGGACCTTTGCGATTGGGTGTGGAGCAAACAAACCAACAAATGGTTCTTACATTTGAGGGCTTGCCAGAGAATGACCCGATACCGAGTTCGTTGGTTACTTTTGAATTGGTATTTTGGGTTCAGATTGCGCGGATTGCCACTCGTGAAACTATTCGTCCGCAGGTGGTGCATGTCACGATTGATATACCCGATATTGACATCTACGAACAATACTTTGGGGTGCGTATCACACGCGATAGGTTTAACGGACTGACATTTTCAGCAGAGGATGCGCGTAAGCCCTTCTTAACGGCGAACGATGCGATGTGGTCGATGTTTGAGCCCGAGTTGAGTAAGCGGTTGGAAGATTTGACTCAAGAAGCCCCATTCCGTGAGCGTGTGCGGGCTGTGTTGATTGAGATTCTCGCCAGTGGACATTACTCGATGTCTGATGTGGCATCCAAATTGGCAGTCAGCACACGGACTCTGCAACGTCGCCTGCGTGCGGAAGAGACGAGCTTTCAAAATGAGCTGGATATGCTACGAGAAGAATTAGCACGTCATTATCTATTGAACTCCGATTTTTCAAGTGGGCAAGTTGCCTTTCTGCTGGGCTATGAAGAGCCGAATTCTTTCTTTCGCGCCTTTCGTGCATGGACGGGGCAAACCCCTGAAGTTGTCCGTGCTGGGGGAGGCAGTCATCCTGTCTAGTTATTGTCTGTGTTTCTAGCGTATCCCAAGCGTTGAGGGCGCGTCAGGTTGAGGGTCAAGTACGCTATCATGGAAATATGCTACCATGATAAAATAGCCTTGAATGTCCTTGTGATATGTTATGACATGATGTGTCACACGCAATAGCCTGATGGGGAGCCGTACATGGCAGATGAACAACCACGTCCCGATGAGACGTTTGATAACGTCCACACCGTCCCTTCACAATCTACACCGTCGGATGGTGAACCAACCATGCCTGCGATGGGAGCCGATGAACCGACCATTGAAGCCACTGCGCGCAAAGCAATGGAATCCACGGTTGAAGCGGAATTACGCGATGACCCGACGATTCCTTATGAACATGGCACGATGCCAGAGGCATCTGTAGATATGGTAGAAGAAGAGCATACCGTCATTGGGGATGGGATGTTTCAAGAGGAAGATTATCTCCCAAAAGGTGATGAGACCCTAACGACAGATATGGTAGAAGTGCCAGATGATGTGGATGTGCCATTTCATCTCCCGCATGTCTCCCAATTAGAGGCTGAACCCGACCTGCGTAAAGATGAGAGTCGGATGGTGACGATGCCTCATTATTTGGAAATTGAAGACCCCAAAAAGACTGTGGAAAATATGCCGAAGGTGCGTGTGGATAACCAGCCTGCTCCAGCACAAACGTCGCAGAATCAGTATAATCAACCTGTACAACAACAACCCGAACCGACGATGGTGAACATGAATGTGGCACAATCACGTCGACAACGGGGCAATGTGATTCCCCCTCTACCGCCACAAAAGAAGCA
>JANQRM010000103.1 GCA_028284565.1 Anaerolineae bacterium
TAACACCCCCCGCCATCCAAGCGATGCAACAAGCGGGCATGACATGGGTCAAGAAACAACTCCCCATCGGCGCGGGCATCGGCAAAGCACAAGAATTCATCGACGCGGCACATAGCAACGGCTTCAAGATTCTGCTCGGTATCATCGGGGATAAAGGCGCATTAGCCACCGATTTCGATGGTCACGTTGCCGAATTCTCAGGTTTCGTCGCACAAGTTGCTGGCTTGGGCGCAGATGCTATCGAAGTTTGGAACGAACCCAATATTGACCGCGAATGGCCCACCGGACAAGTCAACGGCGCACTCTTTACTCAATTACTAGCACAAGCCTACAACGCCATTAAAACAGCCAATCCC
Organism: Anaerolineae bacterium; assembly: GCA_028284565.1. Next base: position 357 of record JANQRM010000103.1, read on the forward strand.
AACACAATCGTCATCAGTGGCGCACCCGCCCCCACGGGCTTCTTCGGTGCGGCTGGCTGTGCAGAATCAGGCTGTAACGATGATGTCTTCATGCAACAAATGGCAGATGCAGGCGCGGCACAGTTCCTCGATTGCGTCGGCTTGCACTACAACGAAGGCATTGTCCCACCCAGCCAGAACAGTGGCGACCCGCGTGGTGAATTCCCGACCTACTACTTCGGCTCCATGCTCAATCGTGGCTACGCACTCTTTGGTGGCAAACCTGTCTGCTTTACCGAGATGGGCTATCTCTCACCAGAAGGTATGCCGGGTGCTTTACCACCATCCTTTGCTTGGGCAGCAGATACCAGCCTTGCCGAACACGCCGCATGGGTAGCCGATTCCATCACCCGCGCGTCCCAAAGTGGCAACGTGAGTATCGCCATTATCTGGAACGTCAACTTCACACGCTGGGACAGTGACCCGATGGGTGGATACGCCATGATCCGTCCCGATGGAACATGCCCCGCCTGTGCCACACTCGGCGCAGTCATGGGTGGCTAACTAGCCAGTTAAGTCAACAAAACAAGGTGGGTATGCTCAACAGCGTACCCGTTTTTGATTCTCTTTTCTTGACCGAGAAATGGGAGGGCGTAGGGTAAGAGTACATCAGGTTGAGGCTGACATCGACTATCATGATTTAGATCAAGGAGTATAGGCAGAATTATGAGATTTCTGGTAATTGTGATATTTTTTTTCGTATGCCTCAATGGTTTAACAATTGTTGCACAAAGTTCAGAAAATGTGATTTACGATGAACAAGCTAGTTTTAAATTTCCCTCAGTTTCATATGTTGAATGGAGTCCTGATGGCACACGTTTAGCAGTAGCAACATTTCCTAACATAGTGATTATTAATCGAGACACATGGAATGTTGAATTACTGATTTCTAATGCAGAAGTGACCGAAGTATCGTGGAGTCCTGATGGTACAAGGATTGCATCTGTTCAAGGTGGTACAAATGAGAAACTGATTATTTGGGATTCTTCATCAGGTGAAGAACTTAAAAGAATTATCCGCCCGAACTCATTAAACTCGAATCAGGTACGAATATATCGACTATATGGAGTCCAGATGGTTCACAAATTGTCAGCGATAGTAGAGGGGCTGATATCCTTCTTTGGGATGTAAACAACGAAAATGTATCTGTGTTTGCAACGCATGGTTCTAATGTAATTGCTGAAATCGATTGGAGTCCCGACGGTACATATATTGCTAGTGGAGGAGGGTCAGGGACGGTCAGAATTTGGGATGCCTTAAGTGGTCAGCAGGTGTTTCAATGGAAAGGTAGTGGCTTTTTAGATTGGCATCCGAGTGATAGCTTGATTGTGTCCGAAATAAGCATACTTGGACACTTGATGGTGACGTAAAGATTTGGGAGCTTGAAACATCTCTTCTCATTAGTGAAATTCAAGCGCACCAAGATACAATCACTTCATTATCGTGGAACCCAGTAGAATCAATATTAGCTAGATCAAGTCTTGATGGTCAACTCTATGTTTGGACATCCAAATTGATGAGAACTAGCCAACAAAATTGGGAAGAGATTCTTTGCATCGTTTGTTGACTCTATAACGCTTTTTATGATAGACCAAGACATTTGAACATATGTTTTAATTTTGCATCAATCAAGAAAGCTGAGGTTTGTTGTGATTGTATCTACAAACTGATTTTCTGAACTGCTGACGAGCTGAAAGGCTATGAATCGGATGTTTAAATTCTCTCATCTAAAATCGAATTCAAATCAGATTCTTACTGTCAATTAGGGCTATGGTGGTAAATGGCGGGATTCCCCCTGCCAACCGCCGAAAAACATATGTAACCGCTGGCGGATAAAAACGAAACCAACATTTTACAAACCCAATTTAAACGATGAATTGCAAAGCCTGTCATCGCACCTTAACAATCCAACAAGCTGATAGCTAAATGACTGAAATGCTGACCAGCTAATGCAAATCAAACCCAATGCCAACCTTAACCGTTGCCACGACGGGAACACGCCTGCCAACCGTCGAAAACAGTTATCATCTGTGCGACGGGAAACATTTCGACAAATTAAACACAGACCCAATTCAAACAAACACGAGGGAACGAACAACCGACAACTAATCACTAAAAACCTAACATTCAATCTCCCACCGCGTCCAGCACCACCATGCCATCCAGCCCATAGGCTTTCAGCTTGGCTTGATACGCCGTCAGCACGGGATGCCCATGATCTTGGAAATGCCCTTTGACGTGGCTCTGATCAATCTGTGCGGAGGACTCAGGTTGCTCAACTTGGGGAGAAAAACGTCGAGATTTACGTCGAAATTCCCACGCTTCTAGCCGATTACCCAGCCACCCACCTAAAAGGGTCTCGCTAAGGGATTTGAAGAGGCGACCAAAGCGCGAAGGCTTGCCATAGGTATCGTCATAGAAAGGTTGTTCTGCATTTGGGAGATAATCATCGGACCATGGATTCTGCGCCCGCATGGCATCATACAGGTCACGTCCATAAATGGGGAGCATCTGTGTAATTTCGTGAGCCATAAACAGGTCTTGTCGTTGTTGAAGGAGTTGGTCACTCGCGAGCACATAATTGGGACACAGATGAATACCCCACAACTTCGCCAGCCGTACCAGCACAATCGCACTCGCACGGGCAAGCCACACTCGTCCCGGTTTAGTCAAAAGGAGATAATCAAAATCATCTTGTTCATTCAAAGGATTACGCACTGCCAACGCACCCGTCATACCGACCATCTCCACAAAGGGGAGATACGACAGCCACATGCCGTAGCGTATCGCAGGCTTCCACAATTTATCGGCGATGGCTTCCCGTTGGAGTCGCACTGTAATGCTCTCAGAACGGTCTGTGAGGCAGGTGTACCCATCCCTTGTGTATAGGTATTGCTTGAGCCTTTGAGAATTATAGAGTGCGTGTTCAACATCTGAATAGAAGATAAATTGGTCATGGATGAGATAATGATGGATTTCACGAGCCGTCATTGCATACTGAAAGACATCCGCATACAATATCGTCCGCAAAATCGCCTGTTCAATGGGATTCAAAAGTTTCTCCAAACAAACTTATAAGTAATGGTTTCTATTATATATCGAAAATTTGTAAAGATTGGATGAATGAGAACCACATTCAGCCAATAAAGATGAAACCACTCAATCAACTAGATGCTATCAAGATGAATTTGAAAAATCGAACATCCTAAATGAAAAGGAGAAATAAAAACCAAAAACTAGGAGCGTTGACATTTGAGCAGATAATCCATCTGGACCCTATCAGTCCCTTTTCCACGATATGAAATGGAGCGAAGTGGGAGAGGGATTTAGGGTGAGGGCAAAAAAACGCATGAAATCGCACACATTTGAGAAATGTCAATAGAACCTAATCACTCATCCCACGTCCATAGCCATGTATCGTTAAATTGACAGATAGTGTAAATCGGCTCAAAGTTGACGACGGCATTGCCCAACGTGCCAGAGAGTGCCGAATTCTCGATGCTACGATGATGTTGCCCATCAACATAGAGATGCACCCAATCATCATCTGCCACAATCAGGAGGTGAACGGACTCAGCATCAGGGTTATCGCCCCTGCCATAAAAATCGTCCGTATAATGGTCTCCGTCGCGTTGGGTCATTCCAAAGCCCCCATCAGAGTCGAAGTAGACCATCGAATAATGGCTTTGATCTACTTGACGAAAGGTTATGCCACAACCCGATGTGAGGTCGCCCACAATTTCCCAAGAGACGGTTGTACCGAGTGCAAAGTTGGTCACAGCGCGATCATTTCCAATCCCAAACTGACTCACGCCAGCCTCCACATCTTGGAAGGAGCTTTGTGGGAGCATAAACACCATCTCACCACCATTCGGGATGAGGTTCTGACGTTTAAGGGCTTGTATCATCGAATTCGGGTTGCTGATGATGACTTGCTGAGGAAAGAGGGTTTCATTATCGACGATTTGAGGTGTAGAGACAATGATGTCATCATAAATCACGATAGTCTGGCTCCCAATGGCATTCGTGGTAATGACAGCTAAGCCAATTGTCCCAGCATCGCCAATCATGGTGTCCGTTATCGAGCCGATGGATTGATTGTTATAGAAAAATTCAAAGTCAGAACCATTCGCCAGCATACCCAAAGAGAATTGGGTGGCTTCTGGAAAGATTCCGGGATGACTGCTCCAATCGCGGATGATGGTCATCTCACCGTCTTGATATAGCTCAAGTCGCCAGAACCCT
>JANQRM010000105.1 GCA_028284565.1 Anaerolineae bacterium
AACTTTGTGCCTTTTTGACGGACAATGATGTTGCCAGGGACGACGAACTCGCCACCAAAGCGTTTTACACCCAAGCGTTTTGAATTGCTGTCGCGTCCGTTTTTGCTCGAACCGCCACCTTTTTTATGTGCCATGAGGGGATATCCTTTCTGGGCTTAGGGAGCCGTAATATCTTCGATTTTGAGACGGGTATAATATTGCCGATGACCGCGCTTCACACGATAGTTCGTGCGTTGACGATACTTGTAGACGATGACTTTCTTCCCACGAAATTGCTCAACGACGCTGACTTTGACAGAGGCTCCGTCGACAGTGGGTTGCCCAACTACCGTATCATCTTCATTGCCAATTAACAGCACATCATCAATGGTGAATGAATCACCGACGTCGTATGGAAGTTTTTCGACATCTAGGGTCTCGCCAACTTCTGCGCGATATTGTCGTCCGCCACTGCGGATGATTGCGTACATGAGAAACTCTCCAATCTTCTCTTCGACCAACTGACCGCCAACGACGCCTGATGGCTCATTCAACGGGGAAAATTGGTTGACAAGTGAAATGCTCCACAGATGTGCGGAGCAGGAGAGCATTATAACGGTAATACTTAGAGTGCGTCAACAATGGATTTCTTACTAATCGCTGGCTTATTCGTCTGTCCATTCATCAACCTGCGTTAACTGAATAATATGAAAATCCACACCTGATGGGTCTACGATGAGCGAGTAGTCATTGGTTTCGCCTCCATCTGTTGGCTTATCTATTTCAATACCTCCCAATGATATAGATCTCGCTAACCGCTTACTGTGACTATCTACAGAAAAGTAAACGTACCAACGAGAGGGCGTGTTGCCCCATGCCTCATTCATCTGTAGCACACCAGCATTATTACGACCATTGTTCTGGATTAAATAATAATCGTCTTGTCCTTCTTGTGGGTGATGTGTCCAACCTAACAGTTTTGAATAGAATTCGAGGGCTTTTTCTGGATAAGGGGTAATGAGTTCGTTCCACGTGAATGTTCCCGGGGTATTAATCAGCCCTGCGCCGATGAAATTTTCTGGTTGCCACAAAACAACAGAAGCACCTGTTGGGTCTTGAATAACCATCATGGTTCCACTATCAAATGCTTTTGTTGGTCCTACTAAAATCATGCCACCATATTCAGAAACTCGTTCTGCAAGTTGTCTTATATTATCGACAACAATATAGCTGACCCATTGTGGTTGGTCATAAATATTCGTCGCCTGTTCATCCATCGGATTAAAGCCAGCAACAGCTTGCCCATATTTTTGATAGAGAGTGTAGTTTGGCTGAATGCCTTGGGGGGTATCATTGACCTCCCAATCCAGCAAGTAGGCGTAGTAATTCTTTGTTTGCTCTTCATATGGCGAACGCAGTTCAACCCAACAAAATGTTCCATGTGGATATTTCAACACCCTAAATTTATCTTGTTCCGTCATATCGAAATCTATTCCTCAAATATTGGGCTTATGATACTTGAAATGTATATAAAGTGAAGTTGACTGAAAATTATCAAAATGACCTGCTTTCAATCTGTTTATTTTCTGAAATAGTCAAGTTTCGGTACAATCACCTGAGTTTATTAACAGAAAGTCAGAAAGTGAGACTCATGACGAAGATAGGTTATATTGGTCTAGGCATTATGGGCGCGTCCATGACACGCAATCTCATGAAAGCTGGACATGAACTCGTTGTCCATAATCGTAGCCGAGCAATCGTTGACCAATTGGTGAGTGAAGGCGCAACCCCAGCCAATAATCCACGCGAAGTAGCGGAACAAGTCGAAGTTGTCTTCACGAATGTCCCCGATTCACCAGATGTCGAGAAGGTAGTCTTGGGCGAAAACGGCATCATCGAAGGCGCACATGAAGATTTAGTCTTCGTAGATAACAGCACAATTAAGCCGGAGACTGCCCGCCACATCGCTAGCCAGTTAGCCGAAGTTGGTGTGCCTGCATTGGATGCACCTGTGAGTGGTGGCGACATTGGTGCGCGAGATGGGACACTTAGTATTATGGTCGGTGGACCCGAAGATGCCTTCAACCACGTGCTATCCCTATTTGAAGTAATGGGGCAGACGGTTATCCATGTGGGAGATAGCGGGGCGGGTCAAATCGCCAAAGTCGCTAATCAAGTCGTTGTCGGCGGAACAATGGTGGCAATGGCTGAGGCAATCATCATTGCACAACGTGCTGGTGCAGACCCAGAAAAGGTCGTGCAAGCCATCAGTCGAGGGGCGGCGCAGTGCTGGGCATTAGATAACAAACCACATAAACTGTTCAGTCGAGATTTATCCCCCGGCTTCAAAGCGCATATGCAAGCAAAAGACCTGAAAATCTGTATCGACACAGGACGGACCTACAATTCCCCACTCCCACTGACAGCAGTGGCTCATCAACTCTATGAAATGATGGTGAGCATGGGCAATGGCGAATTGGATAATAGTGCTGTGACGACGGTTTATGAAGCACTGGCAGATGTTTACATTGGCAACGAAGGGAACGCATAATGGTAGACGGACAAACCTTTAAGGACATTATGGCACGGTGGGCAAGTGGCATCTGTGTCATCACCACAGCCTCCAATGGGGAGTTTCAAGGCTTTACCGCGAACTCCTTTGCTAGTGTAAGCATGGAACCTGCACTTGTGGTCATCAATGCGGCGAAACGTTTGCAAGCCACGACAGACATTCAAAACGAAGGCTACTTCGCCATCAGCATCTTGCAAGAATCCCAATTGGAATGGGGGAAACGCTTTGCAGGCTTCTTCGATGATGAACTGGAAAATCGCTTTGATGGTATTAATCCCACGACAACAGAACATGGGTGTCCTATTTTGCCCGATTCATTTGCGTGGCTGGAATGCAAGCTCTGGAAATCTGTCGATTGTGAGCAGAACATGATGTTCATTGGTGAGGTGCTGGCTGGGGAAGCAAGTGAGGGCAAACCGTTGCTTTATCATCTGCGCCAGTGGGGTGGATTTTTGTCAACTGAAGCGAAGTAATTGCTTCAGTGAGCAGGCTGTTCCGTTTGAATTGAGTTTATATTTCATTTGCCATGATTTTACCGTCGCGCGGACGATATATGTTTTCGACGGTTGGCAGGCGTGTTCCCGTCGCGGTGACGGTTAAGGTTAGAAAATCGCTTGTGTTTCATTTACTTCCATTTTTACCGCCGGAGGTGCAATATATATTTTCGGCAGTTGACAAGTGCGTTCCCGCCACGTGGCGGTTGAAAGTCTGAATTCGGTTTGATTCTGATCTTAGATAACAGGATTTCACCATCATATTTTGAGTTGTTAAGATGCAATACATCTAGGATAAGTATTTCACCTTAACACAGCATATATGATTGTGCGGTTAGAGTTCGCAAACATTTGTTCTGGTTGTTTAATGGGTGAAAATCTAAATGATTACTTAGCCGAATTGTTCTTTTGCTGCCATTGCCGCACCGATGATGCCTGCCCGATTCCGGAGTTTGGCTGGGACAATTTCTGTCTCTAATTGAAGGTAAGGGAAGAACTGGTCATATTTCTTGCTGATGCCACCGCCGATAATGAGTAAATCGGGAGAGAAGATGAATTCAATGTGTTGTAGATAACGATTGAGACGTTTTGACCATTTTTTGATGCTCCACCCATGCTCTTCCATGGCGCGGACAGAGGCGCGGTCTTCGCCAATTGCTCCTTCGAGTTCGATATGTCCCAACTCCGTATTGGGGACGAGTGTACCGTCGATAAATAAAGCACTGCCAATGCCTGTACCTAGTGTGAGCAACATGACGACTCCA
>JANQRM010000430.1 GCA_028284565.1 Anaerolineae bacterium
TATCCCGATAGCCAATCCCAGTGACAGCCGTTCGTGTGCTTGCTCGATTAACCCGCACACCCTGCACCGTCCCCACCGTCACACTGCCTTCACTCGTCGTCGGAGTCATCTCGATAAAGTCACTACCCACAAAGATGCCATTCTCGTAGCTATGGACAATGCCTTCCGTAAAGGGAATATCCGTCGTGTTGCGAACTTTGTAGATAATAATCGCTTCATCATCCACATTGGCATTCCATAACACAATCCGACGCGCTGACAACGACCCACTATACAATTGCTGATAAACCGTATCCAACGGCTCCGATGACAGCTTGCCCAGTTCGTAGATATATTGAATCGTGACTTCACCATTCAGGTTAACCGACTCGCCCGATTCATAACCTGCAATATACTGATTCGAGGTAATGCGCGAAATATCACCAATTTGCTGATTCGTATCCACACGCCCCGCTACCAAGCGCACATTCGCTTCATCCAATGTGAAGATTTGATTCGTGATTTCTGCAAAAAAGTCAAAGCCCACTTGCTCTGTCGTATCACCCAGCCACATTTCATAACTCGGTGTCCAACTCAGCCCATTAATCAGATAACTCAAACTCACATCCCGACTGTCTGCGCCACTGTCTCCACTGCGCCAGCGAATGACCAACTCATTCCCGACAATCTGAGTCCGATAATTCGGCACACGTCGCTCATTCTCGCGCAACACAATCGTCCCCGGATACGCTTCATAGGGAATGACCAATTCCACATCCACACCCGCTGGCAAGGTCAGGTTGTCCTGCACATACGCCACATTATTCAGGAAAATCGCCACCTCATCCGGCTGTCCACTATAGCGAATGCTATCCTGTGCCTGCATCGGCAGTGCCATCATCAACACCATGCTGATTAAAATTAGAACCACTTTCATCGAACAATTCCTCATCTGAGATACACCTATCCCAACGACGAAAAAAGTGAACGAAAAGTTCCTTTTAGCTATATGATAAAATCCAATCAACACGATAGAAGAATATGAACCATGTCACTTGAACAAGAAAATCTGATTATTCAAGCGATGGCAGTCTATCCAGAACGTTATGTGATTGGACGGCTGAAGAATGCCATCTCCTATTTGAATCATGAACAATGTGTTCGGCTGGCGATTGAGTATGTCCGACATTTGGAATGGCTGGCGAAGGAAATGACCTATCCACAACTCATCAAACTGACTTTAGATACGCTTAAGCAGTATCAGCAAGGTAGCAAGTCGATTGAAGAGATGATTCTCACTCGACAGCGGGTGATGAGTCGCACTTATTATCGGGATGGTTATCAGCGGTTACTGCGTTCTACACTGGGCTTTACCACCTATTTAGCGATTACGCTCTGCTGTCAACATGAGATAGCAGACAGTGGCTACGTTTTTGAGGAAGCCCCTGTCACTTTGATGGATGTTGCCACTTATGCCTCACGGACAGTTGCTATCTATCAAGTTGGTGAGGATTGGGATTCTCCTGATAAGACGATTCGACGTAACGCACGCGCAACGGGAAAAGCCTATGCCAACACTGAAACTCGCTGGCAAATTGAGCGTCTGCTTGTGTTGGTTGGTAACGGCTAATCTATAACTCAACCCACGAATTCGGATACAAGCGCACCCGACGATGATCCGGCAAGTTCAGTCATAATTGAGGTGGAGTGTTCATACAGACAAAGCGCATTCTCTTAAATTGATTAAACCATACGCCAATTTGAAATTCAATTAGAACAGGGTGCATGGATTATGTAAGAGTAGCTTTTATTACCTAAAGCATTGAGAGGGGTCAAATAGCATGAGCAAATTGGAATTCAGTTATGAGATGATGGTCAAGGCATCGGTTGAGGAGGTCTTTGCTTACATCACCGATCTCGACAATTGGGCTGATATGATATTTAGTGTGGAGGAAATACGCGGTCACAGCGGTCAGATAACTGAGGGCACGACGTGGCAGGTGGTTGAAAATGTCATGAGGCGTGAAATCATCGCTGAAAATCGGATACTGGAATTCAAGCCGCCTCATCTGTTTCACTATGAGCATAAGTCCGATTACAATGTTTCGACCTCAGCGTGGGAAGTGAAGGCTACAGAGGCTGGCACGATTGCCACGCATGTCTTAGACATTGAAGTAAAGAGTTTCTTCGCCCCATTAGTGATACCCCTGTTTAAGAGATATATGAGTAAGCACTACAGAAGTGATATGGAACGTCTTGAACATCGCTTGAATAAGGAAAGTTAATCAACCAACGCTTTACAGAATCCCAGTCAACATCGACTGGATCGCTTTGAGATCAGAACCCTATAGATTATAGCTGGCTCAAAATATGCGAATCTTATTGCGGCTTACAGAAGCCCGCTGGCAAATTGAGCGTCTGCTGGTGTTCGTTGGTAAGGGCTAATCTATAATTCAACCCACGAGTTCGGATACAAGCGCACCCGACGATGATCCGGCAAGTTCAGGATAAAACTCAAGGTAATGCCACTTGTCCCCGGCGCATATGCCAATTCAAACGGCGTGCTATAGGTCAATTCGCCAGCTGTTGCCCAGCCGATGCGATTGTATATTGCCTGGAAATGTCCCCACACCTTGCCAAACCCCAATATCGGTCTCTGGAAGCCGAGTGGTGGATTCGGACTCGCAGGGTCGGGATAGAGACTGCCGTAAGTGTGCGAACTGACATACGTGAGTTGACCATCATCGTACAGCACCCAAATATCGCCCGTATGTCCGAAGTAGAGCATGATCCCCCGCTGGAATTCTTGATACGCCAGCCGAGCATAGGTACTGGGTTGGGGTTCATCGGGAGTCGTGAATGTCCACGTACTGTTGGAATGCAATATCACCTTTTGGTTATCCGGCAATGTCACGCGGAAGCCACTGCGTCCATCCGCAAAAGGCACGGTCTCCCAGCGCATCGTGTAATAGGTTTCATCGTCTAATGCCCAACCCAAACGCAAGCGAATGATGGAATCGTTGCCCCAAATCTTGCCAAAGCCTAAGCGGGGTCGCACCAAGTCATTCGGCGGGATGTCATTCGTTGGGTTATTCGGCAAATTGCCATAGTCCGATGCCCGAAAGTGCTGAAAATCCCCACTCTCATACAGAACCCATGCATCACTGCTATCACTCCGCCACAGCATGTAGCCACCCTCAAAGGCTTCGATAGAGCCATGAATAATCACCGCGCTGTTTTGTGCTTGTGTGATTTGAACTGTGAGACCACTGAGGATTAACGTAAGAAAGAAGAAAAATCGGGTCATGATAGGTTCCTTATCACTCGCTCTTGCTTAAAATGACACAGCCAGCCAAAAGAACGTTCCATTTTTGACCTATCGTCCCTTTCCTAATTAAAAAATCTCCCATTACAATCGCATCATCCGAAGTTGTTTAGGTGCAGACCGATGGTGCAGTAAGCTCCCAACTTATCAGCTCAATTCATTAGTTCCACCTGTTTCAGATGGCCAGCTAGTGTTGTGATTCTCGACAACCCAGCTAGCCGACAGCTGAATGCTACTTGCTAATCAACTAAACAACCAAAGGATTAAAAACCATGTCGTCGAATTCGGCATTACTCGTGATTGATGTACAACCTGTCATCTTGAATCGCGTGCATCAACCGCAACAACTGCTCACCAAACTCCAAACCCTGCTCGACAAAGCGCGCCAAACAGAGACACCCATTATCTTTCTGCAACATGAAGATGATGACTGGATTGGCTTGTCAGAAGCAGAGATTCACGGGGACATCCAACCCCAGGCGGAAGACCGCGTGATTGTCAAACGCGCTTCCGATTCCTTCTATCAAACGCCCTTAGAAGACGAACTAAAAGCACAAGGCATCACGCATCTGGTCGTCACCGGTTTACGAACAGAACGCTGTGTCGATACCACGGCACGAGTCGCCGTCTCAAAAGGCTTTGATGTGACTCTCGTGACCGATGCGCATTCCACCGCCGACGGGGACCATCTCACTGCCGAGCAAATCATCGTCCATACGAACTATAACCTCGATGAATTTGGCAATGATGACCACGAGATTGAGCTAAAGACTACGGAAGAAGTCGCGTTCTAGGCTTCTTATCGTTACACAGGGGCGTACTCTGATGGTGCGTCCCTACCGATTATATATCCGCTGTAACGCCTGCTCCGCCTTCGCATCATCCGTCTCGATATACGGTCTCGGCTCATCAGGCAAGGATTTCGCCTCTCGGATAGCCTCTAAAATCGACTCGTTTTCCAACGCCAATACAAACAAGCTTTGCGCGATATAATCCGTATACAAGGTCTCTGCCAGCTCATCCACCAGCACCGTCGGCACACCAAAGCGCAACGCCTCATACCCTGTCGATGACCAGCAGGTGATATGCACATCTGTTTTTTGTAAAAGTGCATACAAGGGCTCATCCGTCGAATGGTCAATGTCATAGCGTGTGTTAACGATACCATGTGCATCGAGTATCGCCTGAGCATCACCTTTCATGTCTTTGTGGATGGGATGCGTCCGTATCAACCACAACCATTTCAGCGGACTCTCCGCTATTGCCAGCACCAATTCATTCGGCAAAAAGTCCTCAATCGGCTGGAGCGTCACCAGAATCACCTTCTCCGCTTTGTCGATACGTTCATAAAAAGAGCGTGTCGCTTCCGTCGGCTGATGAGTCATCGCCCCATTTGCCCACTTCGCCAACCAGCGATTTCCCCCGACGAGTGGGATATGCACCTCATCAGGTCGGTTATGATGGCGGTTGATATTCTCGCGCGTCTCCTCCCCCCACACCCAGAAGTAATCGGGCAAAGCCTCATACCCCCCG
>JANQRM010000445.1 GCA_028284565.1 Anaerolineae bacterium
CGATGTCATCATGGCATATGGAGATCGAGATGACTGGACAACATCGCCAAATCCCCAACAGGTTGCCTTAATCATCAATCCTAGCCTAACTCCCTTTGATAACCCCGAAATCCTTAACTTGTTCAAATCCAGCTTGAATCCGACATCAATCATCGAATCACTGGACATGGCAGGCGTGCTTCCAGCAGACAATCCAACAGCGGACTCTGCTACCGTAAAATCAACGCTTGCCAATCTCGGTTATCCCGATGGCTTCTACTTGTCGATAGGGCAGACGCAGATTCTCGGCGCAGACGCACACATTGACGAATTATCCCGCTACAATTTCCATCTCACACCAACTGAACTCTCCGAAGACGAACTGTTTATTGCCTTCGATAATCAACGCCTACATCTTGGTTTAATCAGCTACACAACGCCGGAAGCACGCAATGTTTGGACAGGCCAAATCGGTGAGGAGAACATCATTGACCTGTATACAATTCCAATTAGCTTCCAAGCCCAGCCAAACTTGCAAATCGACTTCACATCACACGGCTGGGTCATCGCCCGCTATCCTTAAGTGAAACAATCTAATGCAACCGACAATTTCTGAAGCTTACTTTCATGAATATTTAGGAAAAGCCCTAACACAGTTTATTCTGGAACTAGCAAAACGTGCGCAATCGCAAGACATTCCCCTTTTTGTCGTTGGGGGCATAGTTCGGGATATGTTGCTGGCTCGCGCAACTCCCGACTTAGACCTTGATTTCGTTATTGAAGGATCGGCAATAGCATTTGCGGAGCAATTAAATAAACAACATGGTGGCAACCTAAAGACCTATAAGACATTTGGTACAGTGACTTGGCAGATTGACGAGCAGGTGGCTCAACGACTTGGAAACAACTTTGATAATTTGCCAAATTACCTTGATTTTGCGATGGCACGACGTGAAGAATATCCTCAACCGTCAGCACTTCCTACGGTCTTTCCAAGTGATATTCATGATGATTTGGCACGACGCGATTTCACTATCACTGCGGTTGCTATTCAACTGAGTCCACTAGATAAAATGTGGCGATTGCTAGACTATTTTGAAGGATTAAGCGACCTCAAGCATAAATTAATTCGTGTCCTCCATGATAAGAGCTTTATCGACGACCCCACCCGAATATTTCGTGCAATCCGATTTTCACAACGATTAAAATTCCAGATTGAACCCCATACAAACAGTCTCATATCTGATGCTTTGCCATATCTCAGTCAAATTACAGGTGAGCGTATTCGCCACGAAATTGACCTCATTCTCGAAGAGGACAATCCAGAAAAGCATATACTTGCCTTGCAAGAGATTGGTGCATTACAAGCCTTTCACTCTGATTTTTCCGTGTCACCACAACTCGCTAAATCATTGCACAATATTCGCTGGAATCATCCGAAATGGGTGGCGAATAACATGGGGGTTCCACGGACGACCATATATTGGTGCGGTATCGCATGGGAACTCGAACCCGATAAAATCGAAGCGGTTTGCCAGCGATTGTTGTTCAGTAAAGAGATGTCACGCATTCTAGTTGACATGGGTAAGTTGAAACAACATCAAGCAACACTTCAACAAGAGTTACGTGCTAGTCAGGTTGTCGAGTTATTGCGACCTGTCCATGAGATTGCGTTACTTGCCTTTTTGCAGATAATGAATGATGAAACACTGCATCAACTCATTAAAAAATATTGGACACACTGGCGACACATCCAACCAACCATCACAGGAAACACACTCAAAGCATTGGGTCTGCCACCCGGTCCACGTTATAAAACTATTCTGGACTCAATCCGCATCGCGTGGCTGGATGGCGAAATACAGAGTCCAGATGATGAACAACGTTACTTAAAGAAATTACTCGAACAAGAAAGTTAAGCACGATGGTCTCAGTTCAACGTCCCATCTCCTTCCAAATTGAACTGCCCCTGACCATCCGCCAAGCTACTTATACAGACCTCAAAGAACTCGAATGGAATGGCGAGTTCATTCACCTCCGCAATCTCTTCCAACGCTCCTTCCATGAACAGCAAAAGGGCAGTCGCCTTATGCTCGTAGTGGATTGCAATGGAAATCTAGTCGGACGCTTGTTTATCGTCTTCAAAGGAAAGAATCCAAAGCTAGCCAATGGTGAAACCTGTGCTTACTTGTATTCCTTTCAAGTCATGGAGATGTTCCAGAATCGGGGCATTGGGACTCGTCTCCTTGACGAAGCCGAATCCATGTTACGAGAAGGAAACTTTCAAAAGGTGACTATCTCCGTTGCCAAAACTAACCATCTGGCACTTAGGTTATATGATCGTCGAGGCTACAAAATCTTTGCAGAAAATAGCGGAAAATGGCGATACCTTGACCATCGAGGCAAGATTCAACAGGTGGATGAACCCGCTTGGCTACTAGAAAAGTCCTTGTAATTCCATAATTTGAACCCTTCTGGTACGTTACTACCCGATGAAAAGTATATTTTTGGTTAGAATTCGCTTTGCCCTATTGTTCTAAATCAAAAGTTGGGATAGTGTTATATGGGTTTGTCAGCTTTGGACAAACCTGTTCTGCTAATTGAGGTAAGGAAATCTGTATGGCGACGAAACAAAGCGGTGTTTTCATCACACGATGGACTGGTGGACAACATCCCACCTTATCAACCATCACCCGAATGATGAAAAAAGAAGGTTTACGCCCCTATATGTGGGATAACACCCCCAATCATCGCTATGCCGTCCGTAGCCATAATTATCATAAAGTACTTTATGTTTTAACTGGCAACCTTGAAATTATTCTTCCTGATAGCAACCAACGCACCTCCCTCAAAGCTGGAGACCGTGTAGACATCCCAGCAGGTGTTCGTCATCAAACCATTGTAGGAAGCGGTGGTGTGAAATGTGCAGAAGCGGCTATTCGGCGGTCTCGCAATAACGTCTAAGTGACTGCTTCACCCCGCACCACACGTTGTAACCCTTCACAATCCAGTAACCGAATACTCTTTCGACCTGTCTCAATCAACCCTTGAGACTTAAATTGATTCAAGGTTTGCGTGGTTGTCTCCCGATACGTACCCAACATATCCGCCAAATACTGATGCGTGTAGCCCTCTAGCAAGCCCGTATTGCTTGTCTCTCGATCAAGACGTAACAGCAAATTGGCTAGCCGTGATGGAATCTGCTCAAATGTAATTTCCGCTAGCCGATCTTCCACCTGCACCAAACGCTTCCCGACAGCATCCAGAAACTTCAGAGCAACTTGTGGCTTCTCCACCAACACTTGCTCAACGTGCTCTCGGTCCCATACACAAATCAAACATTCATCTATGGCTTGTGCATACGTATGATGCATATGCTGACCGACCAACGCCATATGCCCAAACATCGCGCCCGGTTGCAAAATCGCAAACACCAACTTCCGCCCATCCGACGACACACGATACAATTGGACGCGCCCCTCTTTTAAGATAAACAGCACTTCCGCTGGGTCATCTGGCATATAAAATAGATGACCAGCATGATAGCGTACCATCTTCGTATCTTGCCCAACGGCTTCAATCTCATGATGGGAAAGTTCACTCAATGCGTCTGTCGATACCAAATAGGCTTGTTTATTCTTCATGAATTGCTTCCACCATAACCATATGCAACAATGCTACCACAATCGTCGCCTCGTCCAAAATTCCTTAAGACTTTATTACAGTCTACTAAGATACCATCCTAGCTTGTCGTCTATAATAGTGATAACGTCTTAAACATCATTTGCCTATAACAATTTAGAACCGTTATCAAACTGAAATGAACTTGTAACCATTGTTCGCTAAAAATGAAATCATAACGCAACGATGTGAAAGGTAACACCTATGGAAAATCCTACTCTAGGTCTGGCTTTTATCGCCGGAATTCTCTCATTCATTTCTCCCTGTGTTTTGCCACTCGTACCAGCGTATATCGGCTATATGAGTGGACGTATGACTCGCACCATATCTGCGACGGCAGGTGCAGATGGTCAAGTGAAGACCAATGCGCCGGGCGGTCTCAGCCTTCGTTTTCATATGCTATTTCATGGGATAGCCTTTGTCTTAGGCTTCACCATTGTCTTTGTCGCTTTGGGTTTAATGACAACCGCTTTAGTCAGCACCTTCGGGAGCGCAGTGGGCTTTATCACCGACTTAATCGGACGAGTCGGCGGGATTGTCATCATATTCTTCGGTCTCCACTTCATGGGGATTATGCCAAAAGTATTCGCATGGCTTCGCAAAAAAGAAAATGCAGGTATCCTCGATAGTACACTGACCAGTATTTTTGTTGCTGTGATTGGCAGTGCTATTCTCTATTGGGCATTCGTCAATCCTATTCTCGGCATTATTGTTGTGGCTGGCTTCCTCCTCCTTCTCTTCTTAGGACACGCCTTCTCAACACCGGGGAAATTCTGGGTAGGCGTTCTGGATCGCATTGATCTTGCCCTGTATAGCGACACACGTGGCGACATGCAACCGAATGGGCGTGAAGGCTTACTTGGTTCAGGCTTCATGGGTGTGGTTTTCTCCGCTGGTTGGACACCCTGTATTGGACCTTTACTCGGTACAATTTTAGCCATCGCCGCCCAAACAGGTGAAATCGCGCAAGGCGTATCCCTCTTAGCCGCCTATTCATTGGGTTTAGGTATTCCTTTCATTATCACAGCTGTACTGCTAAACACAGCCGAAGGGTTTCTCCGTCGCCTCCAACGGCACATGCACAAGATTGAACTCATTAGCGGGTCATTGCTCGTTGCCATTGGTATCTTGGTTGCTTCTGGACAACTCCAAAGCCTCAGCGCGCAACTGACCACAGGTGATTTTGCCGACTTTACCTATCGCGTCGAAGAATGTGGCATCGGCGTATTTGAGGGCAATCTCCACCTGAATCATGTCGGTTCTTGCTTGGGAGGCTCGCTCCATCCTGTACCCCTTAACAACAGCCTAGTCGAAGAACTTACGCCCGGCATCCCGGAACTCGAAGTTGTCTTCCATGCAGAAATGGGAGAAGCCATTGATATACAAGTTAGCCGTTTGAGCGAAGGTTTCATTCCTGTGTTGACTCTCCTCAGCCCAAGCGGGGAAGAAATTGTCCAAACCAACAGCTTGCTTAATGCAATTGATGGCAAGCAATTTGCAGTTGTCGATTTGGTCTTGGAAGAAAGTGGGCTCTACATTCTCCTTATCGCCAGCCCAGATGCGATTGCAGATGGCGCAGAGCGTGAATTCCGCATCAAAGTCCGTTCTGCAGAAGAAGTTGCCTTGGCAGATGGAGGGGCAGGTACGCCCCTAGTCGATGTCATTGCCACTGGCACGCTCGGCGAACCCACCGAAGTTGATGGCTCAGGTGAAGGCGATGCACTCGACAATATCGCTGACGAAGCCCTGAATAATGACGATATGGACAACAACGACACGGGAATCGGGACAATCACCGATCTTGCTGACCAAACGGATGCAGTTATTGGAATCGATATCGGCAATCTCGCACCCGATTTCAGTGTCACACTCGACACTGGCGA
>JANQRM010000107.1 GCA_028284565.1 Anaerolineae bacterium
AAGCGTGTCCCCTTTAAGCCCTTGACCAGCTTCAAGCCGATGTGGAAGCCCTCATTTTCAGGAGTACAGTCTTGGCGACTTTGGTTGATGTGAGGCGGATAGACGGAGATACCGTTCCGTTGCGCATCATAGACCAGTGTGGACTTGGACCAAAAGCCCATCGGCTGATGATTCAAAATAGCCGAATAGAACACAGCTGGATAATAATATTTGAACCATGCAGATTGGTAGGTCAAGACAGCAAAGCTAGCAGCATGGGACTTGGCAAAGGAATATGCTCCAAAGCCTTTGAGTTGGTCAAAGACTTGCTGGGCGATGTCTCGCTTCCTTCCATTATTCACCGCACTTTCGATGAAGAGATGTTCGAGTTGAGCGACGAGTGCCAAGCCATGTTTGCTTCCCAATGCCCGACGCAAGAGTTCCCCTTGTCCATAGGTGAAGCCTGCAAAATCATGGGCGATTTTGAGGACTTGCTCTTGCCACAAGACTACGCCGAGCGTTTCTTCGAGGACAGGCTTGAGACTGTCATCGAGATATGTCACTTCCTCTGCTCTGCGCCGTCTCCGCAGATAGGGATGCACCATCTTTCCCAAGATGGGTCCGGGTCGAATGAGCGAAATGGCAACGATTAAATCCAGAAAGCAGGTCGGTTTCAAACGCGGAAGCGTATTCATCTGGGCGCGACTCTCGCACTGAAACACCCCAAAGGTCTTGGCTTGTGTCAGCATCTTGTAGACATCAGGGTCATCATAGGAAACATTATCAATATCAACACCCGTTCGTTTCACCATTTCAGAGATGGCGGCGAGCATCGCAAGTGCGAGGAAATCCAACTTGAGAAAACCTGCGTCTTCGAGAGCTTCTTTGTCCCATTGAACGACGGTACGATCTTTCATTCGGGCAGGCTCAGTGGGAACACGCTTCGAGAGGGATACATCAGATAAAATCATGCCCCCATTGTGGATGCTCAAGTATTGGGTGTTACCGAGCAAACGCCCACAGATTTCAAAGAACGAGCCTAAGTGCGGATTGGCACGGGGGTTGCCTTCCTCCCACAATTCCCATTGGTCTCGGAGCATGGGGTTTGTACTCGGCGACCATCCCCACGCTTTTGCCACATCACGGATGACACTGCGGCGACCATAGGTGACAAAGGTACACGCCATCGCCGCCTGCGCCCGTCCGTATTTCTCATAAACATATTGGATGACCTGCTCCCGATCATCGTTGTCAAAATCAATATCCATGTCGGGTACATTCTGGCGTTCAAGGGACAGGAATCGTTCAAACACCAACCCATAGGTCATCGGATTAATCGCCGAAAAGCCCAATAAGTAAGGGGTGAAGGCATTTGCCCATGACCCTCGTACCTGACAACGGATGTGTTTCTGTTTGGCAAAAGAGAGGATGTCCCACAAGACCAAAAACACATTCGCTAAGCCCATTGCCTCGATGATGCCGAGTTCATGGGAGAGACGCGCTTCGATGTTGGGTTCGTAACGTACCGACGCACGACAGAGTTGCCCTAAAAAGGCATCGGCTGTCACACCATCAGGAAGTGGGTATTCGGGTAAGGCTTGGAGTTTGGGGAGCAGTTGATAATGACATTGGTCGGCAATATGGAGGCTGTTTTCTAATGCAAGAGGATAATCTTGAAAGAGGGTTTGGAGTTCATCTCTCGACTTGAGGTAGAGCTGTCCATTCGGATAGAGGGACTGACGCACCTCATCGAGGGGTTGTTTTTGGCGAATAGCAGTAACCACATCTTGAAGGGGTTTGTCATCGGGCGTGGCATAATGAACATGGTTGGTGGCGACATAGCCGACCTTCATGTCTTGGGCTAATCTCACCAGTTCAGCCATCGTCTGGTCATCATAAGGGCGACGGTGATGATGGAGTTCCAGCCAAAAGCGATCTCGACCAAACAGTTGAATGTAACGCATGGCAACCCACTCGGCAGTGCGCCGCCCCTCTTTGGCTAAGGTCTGGTTAATCTCCCCTTCGCGTCCTCCAGAGAGGGCGATTAATCCGTCAGTGTGTCCGACCAACTGATCAAAATAGAGGTTGCCCTCGCCTTTGTCGGCTTGATGTTGGGCTTGGGTGATGAGCCAACATAGATTTTCCCAACCTGTCTCGTTCTGGACAAGGAGAGGCAGGGAAAAATCACCCTCCAATGTGAGTTCCGCACCGAGAATGGGTTTGAGATTGAGAGCAAGACAGGCTTGCTGGAAGGGCATCGCCCCATAGACATTGTTGTGGTCAGTTAAGGCAAGCGCAGGCATCCCCAACTGCATAGCTTGGGAGACCAAGCGTTCTGGAGAGGCTGTACCGATGCGGAGGCTATAGGCAGAATGGGTGCGGAGTTCCACATAGTTAGTCATAGCACCGTTCTAACGCCCATGTATCCGTGATTAAATCATGGTAGATGACGACTAAAATGCCCTCCCCAATGCGGAGGCGGTAGTAGTCTCGATAGATGTGAGACCGCCACCAATTCGTATCCACTTGCCACACAAGTGCAATGTGGGTGACGGGATAAAGGGTTTTGTGCCATCGGATGGTGGTCGGCAGGTCATAAGCGTTGAGGGTGACGATGATGGCGATACCTGCCTGCCACAGTCGGGTCATGCGGACACCCCCGCCGAGACATACTCGAACTGGAGGGCTGAGGGGAGCAAGGACGGCACATCGTAGAGTTGGGGTGTGAGAACTTCCTCATGAAAGCGAACTTGCCACTCAACCACAGCCTCCTTAAGCGACTTGTTGGATGGTCTCTCATCAAACAAGGCAAGTTGCTGAGGGATCACAGGCGCGACATCTAATAATTGTAGGCTGATGTGCGTAACCCCCGCCGTCAGTTGAACTTGTTCAAAGAGGTAGGGCAGTTGCTGGTGGATATGGAGGAGTTTGCGTAAACGGAGGCTGGGTTCGAGTTGCACTTCGTGGGTTGTCCCATCCTCACACTGAAGGAGTAAGACCAACCGTTTGGCTTCACGGTTTGCCAGCCGATCATCTTTTCGATCCCGTTGGTCTGTCTGTGTGTCGAGTTCCCCAATTAACTGGCGAGCCATATCGAGGCAATCTGAAATGAGGAGTTCTTGGTTGGTGATGGCATCCTCAAAATAACGAGATTGGATGAGCATGGGAGAAGGGATGAACGATTGCAAGGGGCGGGGGTCAATACCTTTGGCTAAGTCCTGACACCAACGTCCATGTTTGCCAAATTGGTCAAGCACCGAAGCTCTAGGTAAGGCGGTGTATTGTCCCAACTGATGAATCCCCATCATCGGCAGACGACGTGTCATTTCTTTATCGAGAGGCAACAAGCTCATTGGCTTGTCCGCGAGAAAGGCTCGTTCCTCATCTTTAATGAGGCGAAGTTGGACAAATTCCCCACTCGGTTGACAGACCGCACCCGCCACTCGTGCCACAAACTTGGTTGAGCCAGAGCCAATGATGAGTGGACTTGTTAGATAACGTTGGATGGTCTGGGCTAAGACCTTGAGTTCTTTCTCGTCCTGAGTCTTGACGTACCAGAGGGCATTACGCGGATGATAATGCGCTTCTACCTTCCCAATGTCCTTGAGCAAGTCGGTGGTGATGGCGGTGAAGATACGGCGATAGACCTCCTCTCTGGCGCGAAAGATGGTCGCTGTCGGACACAGGAGTTGAGCTTGATGTTGAGTAATGCCGACCCTCACGCCTGCTTGATGCGCCAGTCGATCAAGGGCGATGACCCGTAGTCGTTTTTTACCCGTGACCAAGATGAGGGGAACCTCACACAGCGCAGGGTTGTGTTGACGCTCAATTGTGATGGCGACATCCCGCACGACGAAGGCACTAAACATGCTCATCTTCCTTTGGCACAGCAAAGGTCATCTGGGTACGGCGAGGCGACAAAAGGGGATGGCGGATGAGGTTAATCGCACTTGTAAACGACACAAAATCCCCATAGACCATTTGCCAACTCCGCCGTTGACAGCCCAGTTGCACTTGCATCTGAGGCAAGGGACGCGGGCTTAAAGTCAAGAGAAGCAGGGGAGCTTTCCTCAAGGTTGCTTTGACTTGACACAGGGGTAAGCGTGTGGGTGTGTCCACTACAACAAGACAGGGAATGAGATGATGGGCTACCGTTTGGATGAGAAAGAGCGTGTGCTTCAACGATTGAGGTTGTGTGAGCAACAGACTCCCGACATCCACACCCATCCCACTAGCTTTGGGCGGGTCGAAAACCTCCCCCATATCCAGATACAGCACCGGCAGGGACTGGCGTTGCAGACTGGCAACCAACTGATACAACAACGAGGTTGCGCCAGATGTAGGCTGACCAAAAAGGCTATGAGTCGTGTGCAAGAGCAAACCACCATCCAAAAGCAAATCTATTTGATCTATTTGTGTCGCTATCTTTTCACGAGTTTGTACCAAATCGCTGGCATGACGCAAGGCATTTAACCCGAAACGCCGTTCGATATCGGCAATGAGGGTATTTTGACCCACAACCCTTCTCCTGACGAATTCATAACGATTTTGTTACATCGACCAGAAATGAGTATATCACGAATACGAACACATGAGCGACGAACAAGCGTTCTAATCTCTTTAGAATACCGTTTGGTTTTGGTTTGTCAACGCGAGGAATGGAATTTTAAGAGCAAATTTAATCAATTGTCGAAGTGATGAAGACTTCACACGCTCTTCAAACAACAGGTATCAGATAAGCAATGGGTAGCTAACGAGGTTGGATTGACTGATCTTTCTTCGAGGCAACAGCACGTTTTCGTTTCGCTTTCTCCGTGCGTAAAGCACCTGAGAAGGTTTTAAAGATAGGATAGGTGAAGATGGCAGAGACCAAGACCGAAATCACAATGATTAACAACAGTTCGATAAATGGATGCACAACAGTCTCCTTTGCTTCTGTTCTATTTTACTCAACAACCATAAATTAGACAGAGACCTCCGATTATGATGAGCAAGAATATGATTACAGAACACAAAAAGACAAAGAAAATTAAGGTTGAATTGCCGACTTTTAGAGAAAATTGAGCGAAAACTGCTAAAAGCATATCTAATAAAATGATAACATCTCAATCAGACGAAATTATGTGGGCCACCTTCTCCGTTTAATTTGTCAATTGCTACTTTGCAAGCTGGTTTAAAGCCTTGAGACACTCTGTTGCGACTCGATGGTTGATTCGTCGGTTTTCTTTCTTTACTTTGCTATCATCGCGACTTCTGTAGGCTTCTACGATAGCCCGATGGTCCGTCACTGCTTGAAATTCGTCATAAGATGGCGTAGCTTCTGCTCGTATATATAATAGTGCTGCAATTTGAGCAACAATTTCGCCCCAATTCTTAATCAAGATAGGGTGTCCAGTGCGGTCGATGAGATACTGGTGGAAATTCATGTCTGTGGTTCGGACTTGTTTGAAGTTGCTTTGCCGAATGTACTGCTCCTGCAACTGAATCGAGTTGCCAAGATGTTGATAGTCTCTCTCTCCTAGCCGATCTATGATTAACTCGGCGGCGAAGTTTTCTAAGGTTGTTCGCATAGAGAAGATTGCTTCTACATCGGCTTCGGTGAATTCCCGTACAAAGCTACCGCGATTGGGATAGTACAAAATCAATCCCTCTCGTTCCAACAGAATGAGGGCCTCACGAATCGGTGTGCGACTAACACCAAACTGGTCAGTTAAGTCTTTCTCAATAATATGATCGTTGGGTTTCAAGCGACCTTCAATGATAGCCAATCGGACTTGTTCAACCACTTCATCGCGAAGATTGGCTGTACGAATTCTTGTGAATTGGTTCATTGTGAGAAAATAATCATCTGACTTAACACTGCCAGAATTGTATATAACATACAATCTACTGTCAATTATATCGGGCAGTTACCTAGTTTGGGTGTTCAACAGTTGATTGAAGATTGTGAGCCGATCTTGTTGTGACTGTGCCTCGTTATGTAAAGCAGAAACCAGTCGTTGTGCCATATGAAAGAAATTCGCGTTGGCATCGCCTTCTAGCTCTTCAAACAGTTTTGTATTGGCTGTCTCAACTCGCTGTATCCAATCGTCTTGGATGGCACTCGCGCCTTGCATTGCCCCAGCGATATTTGCTGCTACACTGGCTATCGTGTCGTTGTCACGTCCAAATGCCACACCCTCGACAATACAGCGATTGACATCTCCTTCACATAGATAGAAGATCCCCAGTGCCGCCGGAACCATTTCTAAACTGCTTCCACTAAAGAAGTGTGCTTTATTCCATTTACCTTTGTGTGGTGGCTGTGGTGATTGCCAGTATAGCATTTGATCATAGAACTGTTGGGTAAACAGCTCGATATCGTTTGTCTCACGTGCCATGTCGATGGCAAGTTGGATATAGCGACTAATGAGGAAGGAACCACAGGCAATGGCTTGATCCAAAACACTGTTTACGGTTGCTCCGGGAGCAAAAGCGGCGGCGACGGCGGCGGCGACTGTCGCGGCTGCATCGCGGTCTACACCATCTTGTGTCACAGATGCAATAACAAATCCATCTTGGTAGGCTTGTTGTGGGTCGCCAGCATTAATTATTCCAATCGGGGCAATTGCCATCGCGGCGGCTCCGTTGGGCATATTGTTCTTGCCTGTTTCCCATGGATTCATGCCCAGACGTAATTTCTCAAGCACTATTCGGTCACTGCGCCACACACGAAAGGGATTCATATGCTCGACCAATACTGCCGCATAATCTTCGGGAGTGATCCGCCCGCCTTTGCGAGCTATGGCATATGAGAGGTAATGTCGCATGGTGGAATCATCGGTAACGGCTCCAGCATCTCCCGGCTCCTTCCTATTCTCTCCGTAATTGATACCGGTATTCCCACGAAGGCTGGGGATTAGCTTGTCAAGGCGACCATATTTTTCTTTTATTTCGTGATGATACCAACCTTCAACGGGTGCGCCGAGTGCATCGCCAATTGCGCCACCAATGAGACAACCGTAAACTGCATCAAGAATGTCTTTTGCCATTATGTCTTGTCCTTTTTAATTATGATTTGTTTTAGAGTGGCTACAGATTGCTGGAGGGAAAGGCAGTAAAGGTTGAGGTCGTTGCTGTAAGAGATGAGGTTGAAACCCATTGCCAACCATTCTTGCGCTTGCTCCAAACTGCGAGGTTGGCAACCTAAGCTCAGTCCATATTGATTGCCTACTGTGACAATGTGCGATAGTGCGTGGAGAAATTTGTCGGTATAAAACTGCCCGGTTATTCCAAGTGATTGACTGAGATCATTATGCCCAACCCATAAGGCATCCAGTCCGGGGGTGGATGCAATCTCGTCCAAATGATCCAGACCCTTTTGGCTTTCAATCTGAGCTATGAGCAGGGTGTTCTGATTGGAAAATGCCATAAATGCCTCTCGATCCACAGATTTGAAATCTGTGTTGGCGATCCCAATAGTGGGTCCCCGCTTGCCCAAGGGCGGATATTTCATGAGCTGAACGATAGCTTCAATCGATGAGGCTGATTTAATGTCGGGAACCATGATGCCCAGCACGCCAGCATCCATTAATCTTGTAATGAAGTGATGATCGATCTGCGGAATCCGCACTATCGGGGCAATTGTTGTGGCTTTGAACCATGCAATTATGTCAGCAACTTGTGCAATGGTGAAGGTATTGTGTTCCATGTCAACAATCACAAAATCGATGTCGGCGGTATCCATCATGAGTGCGATGTCACGAACATTGAACACGGATAGCATATGACCAATGGGGACATTGCCATTGTCTCGAACTTGCTTGAGGCGATTGGTCTTCATCTTGTCCTTTAGTGATGGGTTAGCTGTGTCCAGCGTTCATGGAAGTTCTGCAATTTGCGTTGAAATCCTTGCTTGTCGATTACACCTGTATTGATAACATGGTTAGGTATTTTGCCCTGAAGAACTGCTAGAATATTCTCACACACACGGGTGCTGTTCCCACGATATAACTCATCTGTCCATGCCAGACTATGTGGCGACAGAATAACATTCTCCAAGGCTGTGAACGGATGGTCAGTTGGTAAGGGCTC
Organism: Anaerolineae bacterium; assembly: GCA_028284565.1. The sequence goes on from JANQRM010000107.1 coordinate 8,053, forward strand.
TTGCACAAAGACATCCAATCCTGCGCCCGCAATCTGATTCCTCTGAAGGGCGTAGAGCAAATCATCTTGATTCACGATTGCGCCACGGGCTGTATTGATGAGATAAGCCGACGCTTTCATGCGCGATAACACATCTCGGTTGATCATGCCTCGTGTCTCGTCTGTCAGGGCACAGTTGATGGCAACAAAATCGGCTTCCTGAAATAAGGTGTCAAGATCGACCAACTCTATGCCTAGTGTTATGCCTCGTTCAGGTGAGACATAGGGATCGTAAGCAAGCAACCGAGCAGGTTCAAAGGGCATGAGCAAAGAAAACATATGAGAGGCGATGTTACCCAAACCCACAGAACCAAACACTTTATTATGAAACCCAAGCCCAGAGGCATGAGCTTTTAAGTCCCATTGTCCCGTGCGGGCGAGTCGATCATTCAGGAACAATTTTTTCCCTAGTGCTAAAAACAGCGTTATGATAGCTTCGGCAACTGGACGAGCGACGGTATTTCCAGTAGTTGTGAGTAATATGTCTGTATGTGTGCAAGCTGATACATCCACCGTATCATACCCGGCACCCCAACGTGCGATGAGTGTCAAGCGAGTATTATTGAGCAGGGAATCCAGAGTGTAACGGGGGCGCAGGGTGATGATAGCATCGAAGTCATTTAGAGTTTGAGCAGGAACGATTTTACCTTGTGTTCCGGTGAAGTATTCCGTGTGGATGAAGGAAATCGGTGCAAAATAGTCTTGCAAGTAAGGTTCAAGTATGCCGGATGCTTCCATCTGGAAGTCACTCGAAATACCGATACGGAATGGATCACGCTCCATACTATTTCCAATCAATTAGTTCTGATAACAGAGTATTCAAGAGCATAATTGAAGCACCCAATCCTGCTGATCGGGCGTTTGAAATTCAGGTTGAACAATTTCTACAAATCCGTTCGCTATGCCCGTGCGCGGATTTATCCATCGGCTCTTTCTGACGTTGTCTAAGCCTTCTGGCTTGAATGCGATTGTCCCTCCAAGTGGCGAGTAAATGATGATTTCTGAACGATTTGCATTGGAGGCGACGGCAATAAACCATCGAACATCTTTTGAACCGGGCTGAACCGCCAGCAATTCAGGTGCAGGCAGGAGTGTCCACCACTCGAACTTCATGAAGATATATTTGAGAGCCGTCATGCTTTCTGTGCCGGGAGTTTCTAGTCCATAGTACCATGGCATTACATTATCCAGACGATGCCCCTCCGCTTCACCCTCATCTTCACGCCATACCCAAATAGAATTATGACCAAAGGTAATACCGGCTGTAGGAGAAACCAATAAACTCCAATAGGCGGTGCGGCGAATATCATGATCGGTGAAAAAATGCCCTGTTTCATAGGATGGATGATATTCATAATTGGGTTCTAGATTGATGATGGGATGTGGCGGTTCCGTTTGCCAATCGCTTGATGGTGGACCAGTAGTTAACCATTGTCTGTGTTCATCAGACTCTGAGTGTCCACTTTGATAGCCGATAATATCGAACCAGCTTTCTCCACGAAACTCGGCGGGACTCCAATTTGCTCCGACAGGGTGCATGGTGACCAGCCGACGATAGGGTTGGTCGAAGACAGCTCGCCCAACCTCTTTCCATCTCTGAGATTGCCCCTTTTCATAGCGGCTATCCCCACCGAGAATCCAAGCGACTTGATAGGCTCCCCAGCGCGCCTGTTGATAGCGTGCCAGCACGATACAACCTTCTTTAGATAGCAACAGTCCGGGATCTTCTGGGAGATTTGCCCAAAGCATTACAGGACATGCTAGCATTCCATAGTGGTTGATCGCCTGCACCTTGTTATCGAGTCGTTGGAAAAAGGTCGGGTTGATCTGTATGGGATCGGTAGTAGAGAAAGCTGTGTTGCCTGTTGGATCGGTGGTACTACCTCGCCACTGGGTTGCGACAAATTGGATGACTGTGAAGTGTTGATTCTGCCGCATTTGTAAGTAGCGATGCCAATCGTCGGGATCAGCACGTAAGACCCCATTCCATGCAGTATCCGCCAACCAGAAAAAGGGTGTACCCTCATCCTGTGTTAGGTAGCGACGATTGTCCGACAATTTCAATGCACCATGAGTATATAGTGGATTTTCTCCCTCGTAGGCAACACAGGTAAAGAGTCCGGATTGACCGTGTAAGTCCCGATTACTTGAATCACTACAGATCATCTCCCATGTCCACTCGCCAAGGCAATCAGGGCTAAATCTTACACGCCATATATTACCACCATCCCAAAAGGCATCGACAAGTCGTGTATCTCCTTCTGGTGAGGTGAAACTGGCACTCAAGCGAATGTCATGCACTGGATGGATATAGGTTATCTTGCTTGAGAATTGAAACTCAACAACCTGCCATTGGGAAACGATCTCACGTGTCATCCAATTATTTCCTCAAGCAGGGTTGCTCGATCAAGCGCGACTTGTCGTTCATTACGCAAAACTTGAACAAGCCGTTCCGCCATGGAATAGAAGTTTGCTTTGGGATCGCCTTCTAATTCCTCAAAGAAATCTTCGTTGGCGGATTCTACTGTGTCAATCCATTCTTGCTGGACAGCACTGGCTCCTTCCATAGCTCCAGCAATATTCCCGACAATTGCGGCTGTCGTGTCACAATCCCGTCCCATGCTGGCCGCTTCGATCATGCCTTGATTCACATCGCCATCGGTCAAGTGTAGTATACCTGCCACAATCGGCACAATTTCTACACTGCTTCCGCTGAAGTAGCGATCTTTATTCCAAGGTTGACGATGCGGTGGGTGGGGCCATTTCCAGTCTAACAAGGTGGCATAAAATTGCTCAGCAAACTCATCGATACTCTTGCTATTATAAGCAAGGTCCATCCCTAGTATTAAGGAACGTCTAATTACATCGGAACTATGCCTCATCATTGCATCAATAACACTGGCTGAATTAGCCTTGGGCATAAATGCGGCTGCCACGCCAGCTGCTAGGGTGCCAGCTGCGTCCCGATCCGCATTGTCTTGATTGATAAAGGCAATGTTAAAACCATCTTGATAGGCTTGTGTTGGATTTCCAGCATTGACTATACCTATCGGAGCAATACACATCGATGCACACCCACAAGGTGGATTGCCCTTACCGGCATCCCAAGGATTCATGCCTATTTTGAGCTTGGTTATCATAATATGCTCATTGAGCCATACTCGTTCTGGATTGAACTTCTCAAGCAAGACTCCAGCAAAGTCATCGGGTGTGATGCGCCCCCCCTTGCGAACAATTGCTAAGCACATATATTGGCGCATTGTTGTGTCGTCTGTGAAGCATCCGGGTGGGGTGGTTATTCCCTGCTTACCATAGCTATTGCCTGTGTTTCCCCGTGTACCGGGTTCCAGATCGGTGATGCGCCCACCATCATATTTGTCTCGAATTTCATTCCAATACCAGCCCTCGACAGGCGCACCCAGTGAATCGCCAACTGCACCTGCGATTAAGCAACCATAGACTGCGTCCAATAAATCTTTTGCCATCATATTGTCCTTTGTATTATTTCAATGCGCCGGCAGTTACGCCTTCAATAAATTTACGTTGCAAGATGAGGTACATCAGCACAATAGGTAGAATCGTGATCACTGTCCCAGCTGATATTAAGGGTAAATCCGCACTGTATCGTCCCATAAAAAGCGGCAATGCAAGTGCGACAGGTCGTAGGGCATCTTTCTGAACGAGAACGAGGGGCATCAAATAGGCTGTCCATGTAAAGAGGAATTGGAACACTGCAAGGGTGGTTAAGCCAGGTCCTGCTAAGGGGAGCATTACGCGCCAAAAGACACCCCACTCGGTACATCCATCGACTCGTGCAGAATCCCCCAGCTCATCTGGCAATCCTTGAAAGAATGCTCGCATTAAGAAGACACCGAAGGGTAAACCTAAAGCAATTGCCGGTATAATATATCCCCAGCGAGTTCCCATAATGCCAATGTCACGTGCCAAATAAAACACAGGGATCATGACAGAAAGAAAAGGCAGAGTAATCCCAATAAGCATAAAGGTGAAGATGAGGTTACGTCCCGGAAAATTTAGCTTGGCAAAGGCATAACCTGCTAAACAAGAGAATAAGCATACGCCAGTCACTACTGCCGCGGCGTAAAAGATTGTGTTTGGCAGATATGTTCTATAGCGTCCTTGATTCCATGCCGTATCATAATTTTCCCATTGGACTTCAGTTGGAAGTCCTAGTGGATTCTCTGCCATCTCCGCTTTAGTCTTAAGTGACATTGATCCTAGCCAGAAGAATGGGATTAAGAAGATTAACAGGAAGACAATCAAGACCGTATATTGAGCAAAACGTCCTATTATCCACGATAGCGGACGTGATCGCCTTCGATGGTTGATTTCATTTACAGTTGTCATGGATTAATCCTTGTTGCGTTCGCGCAGGCGTATGAATCCAACAGACATGATCAATGCTAGTGCAGATGTCACCATGATGATTGCGGAGGCATAGCCGACATTGGTATGCAAAAAGGCTTCAATGTAAGCAAACGAACCGAGTACCTCTGTTGAGTTGGCAGGTCCACCCTGTGTCATCGCCCAAACAATGTCGAAGACTTTTAAACTCCCGATCATACCCAGTGCAATTACCATTGTGATCACATGAGAGAGTTGCGGAATGATAATGTACCAGAAACGCTGTACACCATTTGCCCCATCGACTTTGGCGGCATCAAGGAGGTCCTTGTCGACGTTTTGTAGACCCGCAAGGAAAATGACAAAGAAAAATCCAATGGAAGCCCAGATAGAGGCGACGAGAACGGCAAGCAATGCAGTATTGTGGTCACCAAGGAAGCCGTGCGTTAGGAAATCGATGCCAGTAGACTTGCCAATCTGATAAAGTAAGCCTCGGCGAGGGGCAAAAATCATTGACCAAAGTACCCCGACTATGGCGGCTCCGAGTACTTGCGGTAGGAAATAGACCGTGCGATAGATCATGAAACCACGTGGGCGGTTATACACCAATACAGCGAGTACTAAACCCAACCCAATCGCACCAATCGACCCCACAATTATCCAAATGATATTGTGTCCGAGCGCATTCCAGAACAAGTCATCTTGAGCAAGCTGGACGTAATTATCAATCCCAACAAGGTTGATGACTGGATCAAAACCGTTCCAGTCTGTCAAGCTAAAGTGAAAGGTTCTCAAGAACGGATATAAAACAAAGACGATATATAGCAAAACAGCAGGACATATAAACAGGTAGCCCGTACCGTACTTCCGCCAAAATTGCCGCAGTTGCGATTCGGGTGGGGCTTGAAATGTCTTCATTGTATCGACTGTCACATTTGCCTCCCAAGCTATTCGGAAGAAGTGGTAGGGGAAACTTTGTCCCCTACCATCGCATTGTAGTCAATCAAGATTCTGATTAGCCTTCATCCCAGAGGCGTTGGAGGTCTTCGAGTTGTTCTTCTGGTGTCTTGATGCCTGCCATGACCGCTTGGAATCCATCGCGCATCATTTCGTTGAATGTCTGAGGTGCGACCAGATCGACGTTATATCCCAGCTGTATATCACTTTCACCCATACCCGCAGCCTGTAATGTGTCTAATACAAAGCCTTTTAGCGATTCGAGTTCTAAGTCGCTGGTATCGACAGATATAGGTGGAATGAAACCAGCTTGTTCGATCCAGATTAAAGCGGCTTCGTCTGAGAAGAGGAAATCGAGGAATAGTGCGGCTTCATCCGGATGTTCGGTTGCTGAGGAAATGAAGAATGCTGAACCCATTCCTGTTGTGTATACTCTGGGTCCGCCCTCTTCGACTGCCATAAAGGGAACCATTTCGACATTTGTGCCGGGCATATTTTCAAGTATTTCGCCAACAACCCATGTTCCAGTCGGGAAGAGTAGAGCTTCGCCTGCGTAGAATAAGTCTTGTTGTCCTTGCCAGTCCAAACCGTTCACATCATCCAAGAAGCATCCAGCATCGCGCATGTCGCGATCCCAGATTTCCACTGCACGGACAACATCGGGTTGTGTCCAATCGGCTTCATCACCAAAGAGCATCTCCGTCATACGTTCGACACCCATGACATTGTGGAGGGGCATTGTGAATGAGAAGTAGGTTTGCCATCCGGGATTTTGACCGTGTGCAAACGGCACAAAACCTGCTTCGCTCGCGGCTTGACAAAATACGAGTGTTTCTTCCAGTGTCGTGGGAACTTCAAACCCTTGTTCTTCCATGAGATCGGAATTAACGAATACGCCCACAAATTCGTACTCTAAACCGAGTGCGGCGATTTGTTCATCAATGATGGTCCATTGTAAACCCGCGGGGAAAAAACGATCATGCCAACCAAATTGTTCTGCGTAATCATCCAAAGCGAGCATGAGTCCACTGCGGAAGGATTCACGGGCTGGAGAAACATCGAAATAAACCACATCGGGTCCACTTCCTGATGCAAGGGCAGTGGGAGCTAGTGTTCGCAAGTCGTTGCCTGCGTACACTTCTCGCTCAATCACGATACCGGGATTCTGATCCATAAACATTTGGTAGATGACATTCGCCGCCTCATCAGCCGGTCCACCATGCTGATCCCATACGACTAAAGTAACTGGCTCTTGAGCGATGAGACCAAAGGTGGTCATCAAAAAGATGAGCGTAATCAGAAGCGCAAGTTTTTTATTTGGCATTATTAAAACTCCTATGACTAAAAATCGAACAATACCTGGATATGAATCTAGCTGTTTTGTCTGAGATACCTCCTCTTTTTATCTAAGATAACGATGTAGACAACTTTGATATACTGAATATTGCATACAATCTACACTAAATATAGATTGTTTTATGCCGACTCTCGAACAATGAGCTTATAGGGCATCTCTTCACAATAACCCTGATCGTTGAAGCCTTCATGCAAGCGTTGAAAAAGCATTTCCGCCGCGCGTTGCCCCAATTTCCGTTGTGGCAAAGAGATTGTTGTGAGCGATGGTGTGACTAGTGCTGACGGGAAAATATCATCAAATCCAACAATGGCGATATCGTCAGGAATTCTGAGACCCCTTGACTTTGTTGCTATCTGCGCTCCGATTGCCAACATATCGCTCACAGCAAAAATTGCGGTTGGT
>JANQRM010000486.1 GCA_028284565.1 Anaerolineae bacterium
GACTTCATCGATTGCTAACATATGGTCGGGGAAGTCTTCGATGCCCCAATCGGTTTGGAAAGCGTTGAATCCGCCGAGTGCGACTTCACCAAAGGGAATGGGGTTGGCATTTGCACCCGATAGAACAATATACATCAAATCACGGGAGGCAAGGGGGGTGAGATTAGCCTCCTCGTTGGCAACGACATCGCTATTTTCATCGAGCAATTCCACCCGAATTGTTGGGGGAAAAGTGCGCGCTTGGATGTAAAGGAACACGGCTTTTTCGGAGCCTGTGGGCAGGTCAATCGGTACGCTGTAGGCATTGCTCACGACACGCCCCGATGTTTCTGGGCGCACAATCAAGCGTCCGGTGACATCTTCACCATTGTTCGCCACCTGAATCCGCACGGGGAGCCAATGTTCTTCGCGGAAGTAGGTGTCGTAGCCTGCATTAACGGTCATGCTGATGAGTTCGGTGATGTCTTGGGCTTGGATGGTAAGGCTAAAGAGAAATAAGAAGCCAAATAAACCCACAACACGTACTAACTTCGCCATAGAGTTCCCAATTTCGTCATCATTTGTTGGCTATTATAGCATGGTCAGATGGAAAGCCTATCAGCAAGTCAGCCATCAGCTTTCAGGGATAAACCGTTGAAATCAACTGTTATTCATCAAAAAGTATTTGATACAATAGAAGGAGTGAGAAACTTCTAGAGTAACCGTAAACATAAAAACTATAAGATAGAAACCTCTGTTTCTTTGTGAGAAGGTCAGTCTCTAGGCGACCCTCTATGTTCAGATTATCTTGTCAAATGGATTGCGAGTAGAGACAGTGCAGACCAAACGCCTCGTCTTGTGTCGGGGACAATTTTGCAACTTAGACCGACGCGCCGACAAACTCTATCGGGCGATTGACCCGGTGGTTCGGCAATTAAATGGCGATGCCTGCCCGCCACCGATGCGGCTGGTGACTGCCAATTGTCTCGATATGTGCCAGCAAGGACCCAACTGCATCGTCCAACCCGGTGGCAAACCACATAACCATCTCACGGAAGCAACCTTACTTGATATTGTGGATGAGATATTGGAAGGCGAGTAAGAAATAATGATTGATATGGGGAAATACAGAAAACACGTAGACGATGGTGCAACACCAGAACAAATAGTTCACCTTGTTCGCACGGATGGATTGCCTATCTCAAAGCAACTTGGCATTGTAAAGCAATTATTCGGATTATCAGTTAAAGAGACTAAACAAGTTTTTGCACAGGCGGATGGCGAAACGCTTGAAGAACGTCAAGGCAGAATAGCAGATGCTCTTGAAAGGTATTTGGAAAACACTGATGAGTTAGATAATGATGATTAAGGTCGCCATGAAGGATTCGTCACAAGTGCATGATTGATTTGGGTTAGCTGTTGGACTTCATTTGTGAGACTGTCCCAGACCCATATCCCCACTTGAGTATGGTGAATGGCAGTGAAGGCAAGGCGATGTCCATCGGGTGACCAGACCAGTGCGCCGGGGTCGAGCGTCAGCGGTTGGTCCATGTTGATGTGTTCAATCTCATCCGTATCGAGATGAAGCAGATGTAATTGGACTTCAGCAAAGCCAGAATCTCGATCTGAAAAGAAGGCAATGACATCGCCATCCGGTGACCACGCTGGCAACATATCCCCGCCTGTATGGGTTGTATGCTGGATTTCTATCTCATCTGCAAGCTGAAGCGTGATGATGTCAAAGTTGTATCCACGAAGCTGGCGGTGTGGGTTCTCACGGGTAAAACTGAGAGATTCACCATCGGGTGACCATGAGGGCGCGAAATCAACGCTTGGATGCTGAATGACATTCAAAACACCGCCTCCATCGGCATTCACCACATATATATCGCGGTTGCCAGCAGTGTTGGATACAAACGCGATTTGTGTGCCATCGGGAGACCAAGCAGGCGAGGAGACGCGACTGCCTGTTGTGCCACCAAAGAAGAGTTGTTCGATGTGAAAGGGTGAGAAAGTCACTTTGAAGAGTTCATAGGAAAAGCTGTGACGGGCTTCTCCAACGAAAATAAGGGAATGTCCATCGGGTGACCATGCAGGTTCGCCATCATATGCATCGGGCATCAAACGCAAGTTATAGAGCAAGTGTCGGTTGGAATCATAGAGATGAATATCGGGGAAAATCTCGACAGCGAGGACATCCGCTTGTATCAGGCGACCTCCGAATAACGCCACGCCAATACTTATGATAAAGATAAGCGAGAGCAAGCCACACATGATGAGCAGGTGACGCATAATCCGATTAAACCTGAGAGCTGAAATGCTGAGAGCTAATTAAATGTTGCTTTGAGTTGATTGTATTCGGCGCGGAGGGAATCTACCTGTTGTTGCAGAGGATGGAAACGGCGTTGGAGTTTTTTGCCTTGCGCTTGTTTCTCGCGCAGTTCGCCACGCTCAACTTGAATCGACTCTTTCAGTCGGGCGAGTCCGCGTCGCCAGCGTCGATAGAATATGGGCAAGAGCAAGATGATGACTGCCCCTAAACCAATGCCTACAATACCCGCCGGATTGTCTAGCGAGAGGAATAGATAAGCTCCACCTGCAAGGACGGCAATGCCAAGAATTAAGCCAATGAACAAGCGAATCAGGATGTAGCCATGTGATTGACGCTTCTTATACTTGTTCATATCTTTTTGTAGCGTGTTTTGCAGGAGAGTGACCTCTTCTTTGAGTCCATCGAGTTGTTGCTTGAGGGGTTCGCGCTCTTTGAGGAAGCTCGCCAACCGTTGCTTGGTCTGCATCATGTCATCCCAACGGTTGTAATCCTCTGCATAGCCGATTTGCCATTCACCTGTTTCTTCTGCACCGAAGATATAATCCGCAAATTCGGGTGGCTTGGGCAATAATTTCCCTGCGCCTAGCGTGTCTTGCAGATGTTGGACTTGGGTATCCAGTTCGAGCAAGAGATTTTGAAGCAGGTT
>JANQRM010000493.1 GCA_028284565.1 Anaerolineae bacterium
ATGAGACGAACCGCTTTGACTCGTTGTGATGACGAATAGAGAAATAAGCTCAAGGACAAAGCGACACCGATATAGATGCTGTATTCGAGGGGTAAAATGAGCGTCGATGCGAAGGTAATAATCATCGACCAGCGTGCCGAGGGATTGATCTTCATGACCATCCGCAACTCGCGCGGACGAAACAAACTAACGGCGGCGACGATGAGTTGTCCTGCAAGCGCGGCAAGGGGGACGAGTTCGATGATGGGTCCCAGCAGAATCAAGAACAAACCAATGAACATCCCAGCAAAGGCATTTGCCCAGCGAGTCTGTGCGCCTGCATTGATATTGACGGCTGTCCGTGAGAGCGACCCGCCCGATGGCATCCCCTGAAAGAAACCCCCGACGACATTGGCAACGCCTTGTCCGAGAAAGTCTTGATTGACATCGGGGATTGAGCCATCTTTCTCAGGAACAGATTGAGTGAGCGCGGCAGATTGCACCAATGCCAAAATTGCCATCGCAAGGGCGGCGGGAAGTAGCGATTCGGTATGCTCAAAATTGACCATCATCGGCAAAGGCAAGCCGGACGGTATCGGCGAGGTATCCAGCACAATCGCCACATTTTGCCAATTCAGCAAGAGAGTCAACATGGTTGCCAGCGCAATGCCAGCAAGAATTGCGGCGTTTTTGAGGCGCGTCCGTTTTAAAATGAGAATCGTGCCAATGGTGACAATCCCAATCATCAGGGTGTTACCATCAGTTTTTGGAATCTGCCCGATCCACTCCATGAAGCGTTGAACGGGATTCCCACCTGCTGAATTTAATGTCACGCCATTCATATGACGCAACTGCCCCAAGATGATGAGGACTCCGGCTCCTGTGATAAAGCCTGTCATGACCGCATCGGAGAAGAAGCGAGTGAGTCGCCCGAAGCGTAACAAGCCAAAAGCCAGTTGAATCACCCCAACGAGAATGGTAATCAAGAAGAGGCGTTCAATTTGTCCTACTTCATCAAAGCCAATCAATGTACTGCCGACGACGAGTGCAAGTGCATTGGTTGGGGCAATCGTCATAAAACTGGAACCCGATGTAAATGCCCCGATAATGGTAGCAACGATAGTGGCGTAGAGACCATATAGCGGACTGACTCCAGCAATGAGGGCAAAGCCCATCGCCTGCGGACCACCCGCCACCGCGCCTGTCAAACCTGCAAGTGCATCATTGCGAGATGGTCGATTGATTGTGGGTAAAAATTTAAGCAAGGTAACGCCTAACGAGGTGTCACTGTGAGGGTTCTTGGCTATCAGTTCCTTCACCAATGCTCGAATTTAGATTCGATTCTGAGGGTAATACATCATCCAAATCGGTTTTCTTAAGAGGCATCTGGTACGGAATGGTCGGAACATCCGCTAGCAAATCCGGGTCAATCTCTGCGGTGTCCGCCTCATCGTCTTCGGATGGAACAGGTTTAACAGGTGCTGGTGCAGGAGCATCTGGAACATTGGTCTCATCAAAATCTTTTAGCTTTTCCGTTGGGGCGTTCTGGAAAATTTCGTCTTCCACTTCAGCAGTAATAACAATCACGCTGATGTTGTCTTTGCCACCCCGTTCATTTGCCATTGCGACCAGTTTTTCACTGGCTTCATTGGGTGTCTTAGCTTCTAAGACGACTTGTCCAATTTCCTCCGCTTTAAGATGCAGAGTCAATCCATCCGAACACAGCACGAGACTATCCCCCGGCATCAGGTTCACATTCTGATGAATATCCACTTCGATATTGGAATCTTGTCCCAAAGCCCGATAGAGGACATTCTTCATGGGGTGGTCTTCGGCTTCGTCGGCGGTGATATGTCCCGCATCGACAAGTGCCTGAACAAAGCTATGGTCTGCGGTGAGTTGCTTCGCCTTTCCATCAGAATAGACATAGTAGGCGCGACTATCCCCGACGTGGGCTAAGGTGACATCATCCTTGCGCGCAAAAGCGAGGGTGACGGTAGTTCCCATCCCTTTAAATTCAGGCGTCTTCTTCGCCTTATCGACAATATTTTGATTGGCGGTGCGGATGACTTCTTCGAGTTTGGTGGCTAGGGTATCACCTTGCGTTTCGGCATAGTCATCGGGGTTATGATGGTTAGAGTCCGCCATGTGTTTGTGGATAGTTTCAATCGCTATTCGGCTGGCTTGTTCTCCTGCGGCGGCTCCACCCATGCCATCTGCCACAATGGCGAGTACATAATGATCGTCGCTCCACAGATGAACGCTATCCTCATTATTTTGCCGTACCCGACCCGTATTGGTGATGGCACTGCTGATTAGGCGAATGTGCGATGCCGGTTGTGGCATACCGGTCTCCTTAGCGATTGAATGCTTGCTACTATTCTAAACGACCTCTTGAATGATGCAAGCCACACACCCAAAGGCTCCTTGCTGTACCTAGTATAAACCATTTTGAATGAATTCCGAATAAACCTACCCTATGGAATAGCGGTTACTAATGGTAAATTGACTGTCTATTTCCCAACTTTATCCCAACTATTCGTCGCATCGGGCTTTGGGATATCCAAACGGAAGCGGTGCATGGCAAGTCTAAACGAGACGTATCGAATCGATCATTTTATCGACACATTTGCGCTGGGACATTATGCCCGTGTGCTCGACGCGCTCGACCGTCGCACTGGCGTGAATGTTGCCTTCAAGGTGATTCGCCCTGAACATCTGACACCCAACAGTGAGATGAAATGGGAATATCGCGCCTTTGCCAATGAAGCTGAAATTTTGATGCGATTGAGTGGTAGCCCTAACGTCGCCGATTTGCTTGATTGTGGTTTTATCTCGACGATGAATGAAGCACCCGACGATGGTGAAGTTGAATCCTTCCAGTTGGATGTACGGGGTTTCGTCTCGGCATTGCCAGAATTTGCAGAGCGTGGCTGGCGACCATATCTTGCGATGGAAAACCTCCCCCGAACATTAAGCCTCTTCTATCAGATGAAGCCGAATCAACAGGGTGTGCGTTGGCGGT